>DASSBI010000265.1:0-4158 GCA_035698965.1 Gaiella sp.
CTTCGGCAACATCGCTCTCAATCTGACGCGCGACGACGCGGAGCACGCCGGGGTCGTCCCCGGCTCGCGTGTCGAGCTGGAGCTGGCGGGCGAGCGCTACTACGCGGTAATGGCGAGGACCTTCGCCGACGCGCGGCCCGGCGACGTGATCCTCTACGAGGACAGCTACCGCAACATGTCCGTGGCCATCAACCGCGGGAACGCGGCCTCGATGCTGCACGCCGGGCAGGGCCAGCCGATTCGGATCCGCGTGCTTGGCCCTGCCGCGGCCATGCGCTAGGGTCGGTCGCAGCGAAGAGCGTTCGCGGCGCGGTGAGCCGGCCCGGACGCTCTTCCCCTGGGTGCGTCCAGCATCGGCCGCCAGCGGTGGGACGGGTTCTCGCCCGCGACATATTCCCGCAACCAGGAAACGGCCGGGGCGTCGAGCAACGGGAGCGTCGCAGAGAGATCCGCGTCGTCGATCGGTCGCGCGAGGCGGGCCTTGTGGGCGAGGACGAGCTCCGGCCGGAGATAGCGGAGACCGTCCGACGCGACCCAGGTGGCGTCGTCGAGTGTCCCGATCACCGTGCGGTCCCGCTTGAAGACCCACCTTCTCGCGCTGCCCGGATTGAGCTGGATGTCGAGAACCCACGGCGCGAGGGCGTGCTCGCGCACCCACACCTGCTCCGACCAGGACGGTGGGCGGGGGCGGCGCTCGTCCAGCGGCCGGAGCGTTGCGCTCCCAGCGGCCCACAGGTCGTACCGCCCGCGGAACTGCTCCCGCAGGGGCACCACGTCGCGTCTGAAGATCGTCACGTCCACGTCCTTGTGCGGGCGCTCGAGGCCCGCGAACGCCTGGATCGCCCATCCGCCGGAGATCCACCAGGGCCGCGGGAAGCCCTCGAGCAGCGACGCGGCCGCCAGGGGCGTCAGCTCCGCCCACGGGCCCCAGAGGCGCTGGAACTCGCGCTCGTCCCCGTCGATCACAGGATCGACTGGCCGAGTGCACTCGCGGCGAGCTCGACCGCGATCGCCGCGCTGGCGTTCTCGCGATCGAGGATCGGGTTCACCTCCACGAGCTCCAGCGAGCCGACGACGCCCGACTCGGCGATGTCCTCGCATGCGAGGTGCGCCTCGCGATATGTCAGGCCACCCTTCACCGGGGTTCCGACGCCCGGCGCGACCTCGGGGTCGAGCGCGTCGAGGTCGAGCGAGACATGGACGAAGCCCGGTCCGGAGACGCGGTCGATCGCCTCGGTGATGGCGCGCTCGATCCCGATCCGGTCGATCTCGGTCATCGTGATCACGCGAACGCCCGTCTCACGGATCAGCTCACGCTCCGCGTGGTCGAGCGAGCGCACGCCGAGCAGCACCACGCGGCCCGGGTCGACGGCCGGCAAGGTCAGACCGGGATGGGAGAAGGCGTCGCCCGCGCGGCCGAGCGCCGCGGCCAGCGGCATGCCGTGGACGTTCCCGGTCGGGCTCGAGGCCGGCGTGTTGAGGTCGCCGTGCGCATCGATCCAGATGACCCCACCCGGTTGGCCCGCCGCGGCCCGGAGACCTGCGAGCGTCCCGAGCGCGATCGAGTGGTCACCGCCAAGCACGAGCGGCATCGCTCCGCTCGAAGCGACTCCTTCCACGATCGCCGCAAGACCCGCGCACGCGTCGAGGATCTCCGGCAGGAAGCGCGCGCGCTCGTCCTCGACCGCGAGCGCCTCGGGCTCCGGCGCCAGGACGTTGCCGCGATCGACGACCGTGCAGCCGAACGACGCGAGCCGCTCCTCGAGCCCGGCGTAGCGGATCGCCGAAGGGCCCATGTCGACGCCGCGTCGGCCCTGTCCGAGGTCGAGCGGCGCGCCGACGATCGTCACGGTCCGGGGCGTGGCGGCCACGGCAGCGGAGGCTACCCGGACGCCACGACACGGTGCGTGCCCCGCCGCGCTACGTCGGCGATCGGTTAGCGTCAGGCATGGCAGTCGGGCGCGAGACGATGACGTGGGCGGATCTGGGTACCTCGACCCGCCGGCTCGCAGAGACCGTGGCAGCGGACGGCTACGACCCCGACATGATCCTCTCGATCGCCCGGGGCGGCCTGCTCGTCGGCGCAGCGCTTGGGTACGCGCTCTCCGTGAAGAACGTCTACACGATGAACGTCGAGTACTACACCGGGGTCGACGAGCGTCTCGAGGTGCCGCGAATCCTTCCGCCTGCGCCCGATTTCGTCGATCTCCAGGACGCCCGGATCCTGATCGCCGACGACGTCGCCGACACGGGCCACACGCTCGAGAGCGTCCAGGAGTTCTGCGCGGGAAAGGTCGGCGAGGTGCGGATCGCGGTGCTCTACGAGAAGCCGCACACGGTCGTCTCGTGCGACTACGTCTGGCGCCGTACCGACCGCTGGATCGACTTTCCCTGGAGCGCGCAGGAGCCGGTCGTCGTCAGGGCGCACGCGGTGCGCGACGCTTGACGTCAGGCCGTCTGTGGCAGCGCCAGCAAGAGATAGGCGTCGAGGGGCTCTGCCTTGCCCTTGACCCTAAGGCCGATCCTGGGGGCAACGACCGCGCCGGCCGGTAGGCCGCGATAGGTCGACTCGCCGATCAGGACACCTCGCGCGGGAGCGAGCTGCTCGAGTCGCGCCCCGGTATTGACCGTGTCTCCCACCAGCGGATACGCCACATGGCCGGGACCGCCGATCTCGCGCATCACTGCCTCACCGCTGTTGACTCCGACTCGCAGCGGCGGCCAATCCGGATGACGCTCCCCGAGGGCGGCCAGCTCTCGTTGCAGCTCGAGCGCCGCCCGCGCCGCCCGCTCGGCGTGGTCGGGCTGGTCGCCGCGGCTGTTGAAGACCGCGAGCACGCCGTCCCCGACGAACTTCTCGAGCTCACCGCCGAAGCGGCGCGTGATGAGTGGCGCGGCCATACTCCAGTAGGCGTTGAGCGCCGCGGCGACCTCGTTCGGCCTCGCTCGCTCGGCGAACCCCGTGAAGTCGACGAGGTCGCCGAAGAGCACGCTGATCACCTGACGGCGCTCCCGGGTCGTCGGCAGGTAGAGGTAGCGGAACCTCTCGTCCCTCCACTCACGGCGGACTGCTAGGCCGATGACCAGGTACGCCGTGATGATCAGTCCGTGCCATTCCCACCAGCTCGCGTGCCACTTGCGCTCGCCCGTGACAGCCACGCCGATCAGCGCCTCGGAAAGCAGGAGAAAGCAGGCGATGACCGCAGCCGGGAGCGTGCTCCAGCGGTGCCGGTAGAGACGGCGGTACCGCATGGCGCCGACCGCGTAGAGCACCGCTCCGGCGATCGCGGTCGCCGCTAGCAGGCCACCTCCGCTGGCGGCTTCGTCGTTCTCGCCGCGAAGCGGCGGCGTGCTCGTGGCCGCCAAGACGAACCACGCACACATCGAGATCAGCACCGCAGCTCGGAGAAGCGCGCGACGTCGGATGACGGCCGGCGCGATGCTCGGCCGAATGTCGACGAACGCCGAGCCAGCCGCGAAGACGGCGCTCACCATCAACCCGATCGGGATCGCCACCTGGAAACCGGGGCGGTCTCCAGGGAAGAGGATGTCAGGGGTCCCCAGGGCATGGAGTCCGAGGAACCCGCCCGTCGCCATGAAGGCGAGCGAGAGCAGGAACACCCGAGCGTCGTGCCGCCGGTTGGCCGCCTCGCCCGCCGCGTAGCCGAGCACGAAGGCGAGCGCGCCGGCGAAGCCGAACACGAGAAAGTGGAGCCGGTAGTTCTCGAAGTGCGGATCGAGGCGCGATTGGAGAAGCAGCGACGCGAGCCCGACGAGCGGCAGCGTCACCAGAACGGCGCCGCCGATGAGAGCCGCGCCGAGGCGTCGCGGCCGCGGGTGCGCGCGCGCCGCGCCGTCCGCCCGACCGCCGCCGTGCGTGTGCTCTCGGATGTCGAGGTGGTCCATCGGCCGGTTCCGGGGCGGATCGTGGGGAGCTACGACGCGGAACGTGGCCGCGAGCAGACTTGAAGGGGGAGTACGCGTCGCGGTGCGAATCGGATTTCGCCCAGGCGCGTCACCGCGGTCATTGCACCGGACCGGGCTACACTGCCTCGTCGGGGCGAGGTAGCTCAGCTGGTAGAGCACACGGCTGAAAACCGTGGTGTCGCCGGTTCAAGTCCGGCCCTCGCCATCTCCTCCTCGCGGACGCGGCCTCAG
>DASSBI010000266.1:0-15938 GCA_035698965.1 Gaiella sp.
CCTCGGCTTCATCGTGGTGGCGGTCGTCTTCTCGGTGACGATGATCTGGCTCCGCCTCCCGCAGCTCAGGACGAGCGCGCGGCTCGAGTCGCTCGTCTCGCGCGAGGCGACCTTCCTCTACAACAACCTGCTCCTCGTCGCGCTCTGCCTGACGATCCTCTGGGGCACGGCGTGGCCGATCCTCTCCGAGGCCGTGCGGGGCGAGTCCGTCGTCGTCGGCAGGCCGTACTACGACTTCTTCCTCCGGATCTTCGGCCTGCCACTCCTGCTGCTGATGGGGATCGGGCCGCTCGTCGCCTGGCGGCGAGCGTCACTCCGCGGGCTCGTTCGCGTTTTCGCCTGGCCGGCCGGGATCGCGCTCGCGGTCGGCCTGGTGCTGATCCTGCTCGGCTCCGGCTCCTCGATCCCCGGGCTCATCGCGTACACGTTCGCCGCGTTCGTCCTCGCGACGATCGGCCACGAGTTCGTCCGCGGCACGTCGGCCCGGCGCGCGCTCACCGGCGAGAGCGTCCCGACCGCCTTCGGACGGTTGATCGGACGAAACCGGCGGCGGTACGGGGGCTACGTCGTCCACGCCTCGATCGTCATGCTCGCGATCGGCGTCGCGGGATCGAGCGCGTACGACTCCGTGGTGGAGGGCAAGCTCGCGCGCGGCCAGTCGCTCTCGGTCGGTGACTACCGGCTGACATACCGTGACCTGACCGAGCGGGACGGCCCGAACGCGACCGAGATCCGCGCGGTGCTCGACGTCCGTCGCGGCGGCGACTCGCTCGGCACGATCAAGGCGGGGAAGAACGCCTACAGCGTCGAGCAGCAGGTCTCGAACGAGGTCGGGATCCGCTCCGATCCGCTCACGGGCGAGGACCTGTTCGTGATCGCCGAGCAGGTCAACGACGACGGCACCGTCTTCTTCCGCATATTCGTGAAGCCGCTCGTGAACTTGATCTGGCTCGCGGGGCTCGTCTTCGTGCTCGGCTCGCTGATCACGCTGTGGCCGGACGCGCGCGAGGAGCGTCGGCTCGCGACGCGGTACGTCCCCGAGCGCGAGCGCGCGGACCGCACCGCGACGACGTGAGCGTGTGGCTGCTGCTTGCCGCGGCGCTCGTCGTCGCCGGCGTCGTCGTGGTCGCACTTCCGTTTCTGCGCGAGCCGGCGCCCGAGTCCGACGCACTCCACGAGCTTGACGCCGCCGAGCGGGAGCGTCTCGACGCCGAGGAGGAGCGGGATCGCGCCCTCGCCGCGCTCAAGGAGCTCGAGGCCGATCACCGCGCCGGCAGGATCTCGGACGAGGACTACCGCTCGGTGGTCGGTGTGGTGCGGCGCGACGCGGCAGAGGCGCTTCGTGCGCTCGACAGGCTTCGTGCGGGAGACGGGGAAGGGACTCGGAAGGACGCCGCGAAGACCGCGTGATGGGTCGTCGAGCGGGCCTCGAGGCAACCGCCGCGGGCCTGGTGACCCTCTGCATGCTGCTCGTGGCCGGCACGGCCGCCGGCGATCCGGGCACGGAGAAGGCTCGCGTCGACGGCCGGATCGAGACGCTTCGCGGACAGGCTTCCGACGCCGATCGGCGCGCCGGCGTCCTCACGGAAGAGTTGAGCGCCGTCGCCGGGCGGGTGCGGGAACTCGAGGCCGGTGTGAACGCGCAGCAGGCGCGGCTCGGCGTGCTCGAGGGTCAGCTCAGCTCCGCGCGCGCGCGGCTCGGAACGCTCGACCGGACGATCGCCGGCCAGTCGAAGCGACTCGAGCGGCTCCGCGGGGAATATCGGATCGCGTTGGCGCGCCTCGAGCGGCGCGTGCGCGAGCTCTACATGACCGACGGCCCCGACACGCTCGCCTTCGTGCTCGGGACGGCGAGCTTCACCGACCTGCTCGACAACGTCGACCTGCTCGACCGCATCGGCCGTCAGGACGAGCGAATTGCCTCGAGCGTCAAGTCGGCGCGCGACGGCGTGGCGGACGCCCGCCGTCGGACGCGTGCGGCCCGCGCGGAGGCGGCTCGAGTCGAGGCGACCGTCTCCTCGGCGACGACCGAGCAGCGCGGGATCGTGACGCGGCTCGTCGCCAGTCGCGATGCGCTCCTCGCTGCCCGCAGCGAGAAGACCACCACGCTCGCGTCGATTCGGTCCGACCGTGACTCGACGCTCGCCGAGATCGACGCGCTCGAGCAGCAGAGCGCCGCACTGGCGGCCCGGATCCGGGAGGCGCAGCAGCGCTCCTCGGCTCCCGCGGTGGTCGCTCCGTCGGGCAGCGGCGTGCTCGGGTGGCCGGTCTCCGGGCCGGTGACGAGCGGCTTCGGAGTGCGCTGGGGGCGGATGCACGAGGGAATCGACATCGCGGTCGGCGAAGGGACGCCCGTCAGGGCGGCCGCGGCCGGGACGGTCATCTACGCGGGCTGGATGAGCGGCTACGGCAACCTCGTCGTCGTCGATCACGGGAACGGGCTCTCGACCGCGTACGCGCACAATTCGTCCCTCACCGTCTCGGTCGGCCAGTCGGTCGCGGCGGGTGAGGTCGTTTCCTACTCCGGTAACACGGGCAACTCGACCGGGCCGCACGTCCACTTCGAGGTGCGGGTCAACGGCAGCGCCGTCGATCCGCTCGGCTACTTGTAGCGCCTCAGGCGGCGTCGATCGCGGCGGGGAGCTCGTCGGCGACGACAACATGGATGTCCGGAAGGGCGCGCCAGCGCTCGTCCAGGCCGAGGCCGTAGCCGGCGAACAGCTCGTCGGGCACCGTGAAGCCGACGTGCCGGAGAGGGATGTCGTCCACCAGCCGGCGGTAGGGGCGATCGAGAAGCGTCACCGCCGCGAGGCTCGCCGGGCGCCGCTCCGCGAAGCTTCGCGTCAGGAAGCCGAGCGTCAGCCCGGTGTCGACGACGTCCTCGACGAGAAGCACGTCGCGGCCGTCGACCGGCCGGTCGAGATCCTTGAGCAGGCGGACGCCGCCGCCGGAGCGCCCGCTGCCATACGGCGCCAGCTCGATGACGTCGAGCTCGTGGTCGATGTCGAGGGCGCGCGAGAGGTCGGCGAGGAAGACCGTGCTCGACTTGAGCGGCGCCACGAGCAGGGGGAGACGGCCGTCGTACACGGCGGCGATCTCGCTCCCCAGTTCGGCGACGCGGATCGCGATCTCGGAGCGGCCGAGGTACACGTCTCCGATCGGCTGGCCCTCGGCGCGAAGGCGCGCGGCTGCTGCGTTCCGATCCTTCACGACGCGATCCGCAGTCGATACCGCTGCGCGAGACGCTCGATGTCGCGTCGGTAGAAGAGCTTCACCTTGATCTCCGGGTACAGCCTCCGCACCTCGCGCAGCTTTCGGTTCTTGCGGGTGACGAGAGACTGCTTCATCACCGTGACCTCGATGTAGAGGTCCTGCTCGGGGAGGTAGAAGTCCGGCGTGAACGCGCTCGTGACGCGGCCTTCCGCGTCGCGCTCGAGCACGAACGATCGCGGCTCGTACTCCCAGGGAATCCCGTACCAATCGAGGATCTGCGCGCACTCGCGCTCTGCGCCGTTGACGAAACGCGGCGGCGTAGAGCCCCGATACGCCTGGAACGACACGGTTTCCGGGAGCACCTCCGGCACCGTCCCGAGGGTAGCGAGCGGCCCGGACGTCGCCGTAGACTCCGACCGATGGACGAGCGCCCGTTCCGGATCGCCCACCTCTCCGACCTCCACTGCGGGGGGCCGTACTTCGAGGCCGCGCTCCTGGACCGAGCGATCTCCGAGATCAACGAGTTGGGGCCGGACATGGTCATCTGCACCGGCGACCTGACGACCTTCGGCTTCAAGCACGAGTACCAGATGGCGCGGCAGTACCTCGACCAGCTGAACTGCGACGCGTTCGTTGTGGTGCCGGGGAACCACGACGCACGGAATGTGGGCTACGTCCACTTCGAAGAGCTGTTCGGAAACCGCTCCTCCGTCCTGCGGAAGGGCGGCGTCGCCGTCGTCGCGGTCGACTCGACCGAGCCCGACCTCGACCACGGCCAGATCGGGAGGGGTCGGTACGCGTGGATCGAGGAGCAGTTCGCTGCGGAGCCGTCGGTGTTCCGGATCTTCGTGCTGCACCACCATCTGCTCCCGGTGCCCGGCACGGGTCGCGAGCGCAACGTCGTCTACGACGCGGGCGACGCGATCGAGTGCCTGCTTCGCGCGCGCGTTCATCTCGTGCTCTCGGGGCACAAGCACGTGCCGTACGCGTGGCGGCTCGAGAACCTCTTCGTCGTCAACACGGGGACGGTTTCCTCGCTGCGCCTGCGGGGAAACACCAGACCCTGTTACAACGTGGTGGAGATCAACGGTCATCACGTGTCGATCTCGCGTCGCCATCCTTTCCACGGCGAGGAGCGCATCATCCAGTTCTCGACCGAGACGTTCGCGTACGAGAAGTACACCGGCCGCATCGAGGAGGAGGTGACGACGCGGGGATGAGGCGCGTGGTCGCGATCGTCGACGGCGAGCACTATCCGCCGGTCGTCCGCGCGGCGCTCGAGGAGATCGACGATCTCGTCGTGGCTGCGGTGCTCGTCGGCGGCACCGAGAAGCTCCGAGGCGACGTCGACGGCTACGGCGTGCCGCTCGAGTCGTCCGTCGAGGCTGCCATCGACCGTTACCAGCCCGATCTGATCCTCGACCTCTCGGACGAGCCGGTGCTCGGGCCGCCCGAGCGCTTCGCGCTCGCCAGCCGCGTTCTGGCGCTCGGAGTCCCGTACGAAGGCCCCGACTTCCGGTTCGACCCGCCGCCGGCGAGCGTCGTGGATGTGCCGACCCTCGCCGTGATCGGCACGGGCAAACGGGTCGGGAAGACCGCCGTCACCGGGCACATCGCGCGGCGCCTCGCGTCGACACGGCGCACGGTGGTCGTGGCAATGGGGAGGGGAGGGCCGCCCGAGCCCGAGGTCGTCGTCGCCCGACCGACGGTCGAGACGCTGCTCGAGCTCTCGCGCAACGGCAGGCACGCGGCCTCCGACCACCTCGAGACTGCGATCGTCGCGGGCGTCACGACGGTGGGATGCCGCCGCTGCGGCGGCGGGCTGGCCGGCGCTGTCGCGGTGTCCAACGTCGCCGAGGGCGTGTCGGTTGCGACCGACCTCGGCGCGGAGCTCGTCGTTCTCGACGGCAGCGGGGCCGCGCTGCCGCCCGTCGCGGCCGACCGTCGCGTGCTCGTCGCCTCCGCCGCGCAGCCGGTGGCGGTCACCGGCGGGTATCTGAACTCCTACCGAGCCCGGATCTCCGACCTCGTCGTCGTCACGATGGCGGAGGACGACGCGCCCCACGCGGAGCTGCGCGACGCGCTTCGGACTCACCTGCGGCCGTGGACGCCGGTCGTGCGCACGGTGTTGCGTCCCCGGCCCCTCGAGCCGGTGGACGGCGCGAGCGTCGCATTCTTCTGCACCGCGCCCCCCGAGCGTCACGAGCGGCTCGCGGAGCACCTCGAGGTCGCGCACGGCGCCCGCGTCACCTCGGTGTCCGGCAACCTCTCCGACCGCGTTCGCCTGCGCGAAGACCTCGCTGCCGCCGATGCCGACGTCTTCCTCGTCGAGCTGAAGGCCGCCGCCGTCGACGTCGTCGTCGAGGAGGCGAGCCGCCGCGGCGTGCGCGTGGTCGTCGCCGCGAACGACATCGTCCCGCTCCCGGGGGAGCCCCTACTCGACGAAGCACTCGAGCGGCTTGCCGCCGAAGCGGTCTTCCTGGCTCCGGAGACGGTTCGGTCGCGATGACAGAGCGCCGTTACCTCGCGCCGCTCCCGCTCGGTGGCGACGACGACCCGCCCTGGTCGAAGGGGCTCATGTCGCGCGCGCTCGCGGCGACCGGCCTGACGGTGACCCGGGCATACGAGCTGGCCCGCCGCGCGGACGCGGACATGGCGGAGCGGGGAACCGACCGGCTCGATCTCGACCGGCTCGCCGAGCTCGCGTCGGAGGTACTGGGCGAGGCCGAGGGCGGCCGCACGATGCGCCGGCTCCTGCGGCTCCACGCGTTGCGCCAGCTCGACGTCCCGATCATCCTGCTGGTCGGCGGCGCAACCGGCACCGGCAAGTCGACCATCGCCACCGAGGCGGCGCACCGCCTCGGCATCACGCGCGTCACGTCGACGGACTTCATCCGCCAGACCATGCGCGCGTTCTTCTCGCCGGCGTTCATGCCGTCGGTGCACTTCTCGAGCTTCGACGCCGGGCTGGCGCTCACCAAGGCAGAGGAGGAGGAAGCAGGCGACGCGCGCCTGCTCGGCTTCCTCGACCAGACCCGCAACGTGCTCGTCGGCGTCGACGCGGCGATCGACCGCTCGCTCGCCGAGGGCTGGTCGATGGTGCTCGAGGGCGTGCACCTCGTCCCAGGGATGGTCGACGTCGACCGTGGCCGCGCGATCGTGGTGCAGTGCCTCGTCGCGATCGAGGACGAGGACCTCCACCGCAGCCACTTCTGGGTGCGCGACTACGCGACCGAAGGCCTGCGCCCGCTGGAGCGCTACATCGACGCGATGCCCGAGATCCGCATCATCCAGAACGCCCTGATCGAGCGGGCGCACCGCTTCGACGTGCCCGTGATCATGAACGCGACCCTCGACCAGGCGATGGGCGAGGTGCTCGACCTGGTGCTCTCCACCGCCGAACGGCTGGCACGCGTCACCGTCTAGAGTCGGCAGCGGTGGCCGACTGCCTCTGCACCCGCTACGCGAAGGCGACTGAATGGGCGGCGCTCGCGGGCGCACGCTGGCTCGGCCGCGCCGACGAGGAGGCGGCCGAGGACGCTGCCGCGAGCGCGATGAAGGCCGCGCTCGAGGATCTTCCGATCGACGGCCAGATCGTCTTCGGGGCCAGGTCGGGAGAGTCGTTGCTGCCGGGCGGGACGGTCGGCGCAGGAGGGGAGCGCGTCGATCTCGCGCTCGACCCGATCGAGGGGCGCGCGGTCGTCGCCCGCGGCGGCGTCGGCGCCATGGCGATGCTGGCCGTTGCGCCCGAGGGAGCGCTGCGCCGGCTGCCCGACATGTACATGCGCTCGATCGCCGTCGGCCCTCGCGCCCGCGGTGTGATCGACCTGCACCGCCCGGTTGCGGAAAACGTCCAGCAGGTCGCCGAGAGCTTCGGACGCCAGCCGCTCGACATCACCGCGCTCGTTCTCGACAGGCCGCGCCATCACGATCTGATCGAGGAGCTCCGCAGCTCGGGCACGCGCATCAAGCTGATCGGGGATGGGACGGTCACCGCGTCGATCTCAGCGGCGATCCGCGGCACGAACGACCACCTGGCGATCGGCATCGGCGGGACACGCCAGGCCGTTCTCACAGCCGCCGCGCTCCGCTGCCTCGGCGGCGGGATGCAGGCGCAGCTCTGGCCGACGACGCGCTCCCAGATCGACGCCGCCCGTGAGATCGGGATCGAAGACGTCGGGCACGTGTTCACCGAGGAGGACCTCGCTCCGGGCGACGTGATCGTCGTCGCGACGGGGATGACGAACGGCGACCTGCTCCGGGGCGTCCGCTTCCTTGCCGACTCTGCGCGCACGCACTCGCTCGTGATGTGCATGCGCTGCAACTGGGTGCGCTTCGACGACGGGATCCACTTCTTCGCCCGCGAGCGGAAAGAGGAAGTGCGGCTGCTCGGGTAGGCGGGGCTCGATGCCCCGCCTACCCGAGGGGGTCTGGCACCGCAGGGGCCTGACCCCGGTGACGGATCTGGTGAACGGATCGCTGACGGACCGCCACGCGCCGCCGTGGACAGGCACCTGCGATGCCAGTCCCCTTCGGCAGACCGCGCGAGGGTCTTGAGCGAGGTCTTTCAGGGTGACGCACCACGCGCGCCGGAAGCGACCGGGGGAGGCTCCCGGCGGCATTGGCGTTCCACAGAGGAACGGTAGATGCTCGTCACGCCCGCGTTCCAGCTCTTGAACGCGGAGTCCGACCCACATCTTGGGACGTGCGGGTCAGACGCTC
This sequence comes from Gaiella sp., assembly GCA_035698965.1. Lineage (GTDB taxonomy): Bacteria > Actinomycetota > Thermoleophilia > Gaiellales > Gaiellaceae > Gaiella. Next base: position 7,936 of record DASSBI010000266.1, read on the forward strand.
CTCGTGTCTGCCGCCGTGGCTGATGCGGAGGCCGAGCGAGGAGCACGGCGATCGCGTAGCCCTCACCGCTTCGGCCGCGACGGAACTGCACTTCGGGGGACGGCGGACGTTTCCCGTTCTCTCAGCTTGGCAAGACGTGCGCATCGACTAATCGCACGAAAGGGAGGGCATGTCCACGACGACGCACGACACAGAATCCGAGGGGCTCGTCGAGCAGACGAAGTCGGAGTTCGCCGATGCGGCTTCCGCAGTCCAGGACAAGACCTTGGAGTTGAAGGAGCAGGGGCGCGGAAAGCTCGGTCAGACGCTCGACCGGCGCACAACAGAGGCGGGCGGTCAGGCGCGTCAGGTCGCGAAGGCGCTGCGGCAAACGAGCTCGCAGATGGCCGCTCAGACGGATCACACCGGGCAGCAGGTTGGGCAGGCGGTCGAATGGGCCGCCGACGGAGTTGAACGTCTGGGTGGGTATCTCGAGCAGGCGAGCGGCGATCACCTGCTGAGGGATGCCGAGGACTTCGCACGCCGGCGGCCCTGGATGGTGGCCGGCATGGGGCTGGTCGCAGGGCTGGCCGCCTCGCGTTTCCTGAAGGCTTCGTCCGAGCGCCGGTACGGCTCTTCCGGGTCGAACGGGGACCGAGACAGGCAGTCGCACGCTCTGATTCAGCCCCGTGGGAGCGCGTACGAGCCTTCCGCCCGTTCGGGTGCCGTCGAAGGCGGGTGAGTGAGGTGCCGACGACGAACGGTAGGGACCCGACCGGCCTGCGCGACCGGCCGATCGGCGAGGTCACGACCGCACTTACGAGGGATCTCTCTCTGCTCGTCCGGCAGGAGCTCGAGCTGGCTAAGGCCGAGATGGCGGAAAAGGGTCGGGTAGCCGCTCGGGGCCTGGGGATGATCGGTGGTGCCGGCGTTGCGGCACTGATGGGTGCGGGCGCCCTCACGGCGTGTGGCGTGCTTGTCCTATCCCTGTTTCTTCCGTCCTGGCTCTCGGCGCTCCTGGTGGCCGTAGCGCTCGCTGGGTTGGCGTACCTGCTCGCCGTGCGCGGTAAGGACCAGATCGGGAAGGCCGGAACGCTGATCCCCGAGCAAACCATCGAGACGATCGAGGAGGACATGGAATGGGCCAAAGCCCGAGCGACATCCGCGCGGGAATAGAAGAGACCCGCGCGCGCGTCGGCGACGAGGTCGATGCGCTCAGCTACAAGACCGACGTACCGGCGAGAGTCGGTGACTACGTCGACGACAAGAAGCGCGCGCTCAAGGACAAGGTCACCGGGGCCAGGGATGCGATCACAGGTACAGCGTCGGACGCCGTGCCCAGCGGCCGCCAGATCGGCAAGCTCAAGGACACGGCCGAACGGAACCCTCTGGGGCTGGTCGTCGGCGGGGCCGCGATCGGCTTCCTCACGGGGCTGCTCCTTCCCTCGACGGGCGTCGAGGATCGGCAGATGGGCGAAATGTCCGACAGGGTCATCGACGCCGCGAAGGACACCGCGAGCGACGCGCTCGAGAGCGGGAGGCAGGTCGCGCAGGATGCGGCAGACAGCGCAACCGAGCAGGGACAGGAGCTCGCCTCGAGCCTGCAGGAACGCGCCCAGGACTCGCTCAGCAATCCACGCAGCACATCGTAGGCGACGACCGAGACCAGGCCGGGCCGTCGTGCAGGCGGCCCGGCACAGGTTCCTCGGCCCGCAGGAGACCCGAGATGTCCGGGCGTTCGGTGGCTAGCCCACGCATCGGCTACGAGCTCGTCGGACGCTCGCGGGGTTGCCGGCCATGAATTTGGCGTCGAGTATCTCGAGCTCGGCAGCTAGGGACGGACGACGGGGCACACCCGTCGACTAGCTACCGGCGTTTCTGCGAACGGCTAGAAGAGTCGTTTTGGGGATCCTGTGCGACGAAGAGGACGGCCACTCAAACGCGCTCCTTTATCGGCGTTGGATGTCGAATGTGACACCGCCGCGGGCATCGCGAGTACGTAGCTCGTCGCCGAGGTTTCTGCTGGGCGCGTCGCGGGGACGATCAACGTCACGGGCTGTTCCCGCCGGACTTTCGCCCGACACCCGTCGTTGCCCGGAGACCGAAGGAGACCATGAAACTGCGACGCCTTATACCTCTGGCCCTAGCCGCGTACGGCGGATGGAGACGTCTGTCGCCCCAGCAGAAGCGGCACGTGAGGAACAAGATCAACAGCGCGAGTCACGCACTGACTTCCGCACGCGGTTCGAACAAGTTGTCACAGGACGCGTCTGCCTGAGAACTCATCCACAGACACAACCCAAGCTACTGGAAGCGAGGAGGGCCGGGTGGCCCTCCTCGCTCGTTCGCGTAGCGCCGCAGGGAGTTAGGTACTCAGGCTGCGCCGACCGTCGGCGTTCCGGTCCATGACGAGCCGGTACACGATGAGCAGCAGGGCGGAGCCAGCGATCGCCGTCAGCCAGGTGGAGATGTCGAAGAACTCATCCAGCGGGTGAGCGTCAAACAGCGCCGCAGCGATGAAGCCTCCCAGCAGCGCACCCGCCACACCGATGATGGCCGTGACAATGAACCCACCCGGATCATCGCCAGGGAGCAATGCCTTGGCAATAAATCCAGCCAGCAGTCCAAGAACTATGAACGCAATGATTCCCATAATCTCTCTTTCCCTCGGGATACCAAGATAACTCCGAGCCTTGCAGAAAGCCGTTGGACTCGGCAAAGGTTTTGTCCATTAATCGGGCCTCGCAAACCCGTCAAGGCGCGGTCGCGGTCGTCGGGTGCGTCGTGGTGTGATTTCGACGGGCTCGCTGGGACGGTGACGCGAACGGTAGAGCCTTCTCTGAGCTTGCCGCCAACGGGGGTTTCTAGGCCACGATCCGTCTCTCCGGGCGCGCCATCCAGACGTTCGATACGTCACGTTCGGCCTAGATGTCGGCACCGCAAGTCGGGTTCTGTGCGACGACGGTGCCGGTCGGCTTCTGGAGAACACCGCTCGTGTCTGCGCTAGACCGGCGGTTGGAGCCGCGTCACCAGGCCGTTGGTTCGTACGTCGATCTCGACCCAGGTTTGGAACGGGATTCGTTTCAGGTCTGAGCAGCGGTCGCAGATTCCGCGGATCAGCGGCTCGCCCGGCGGCATCGTGGCGTGTTCGGGGGCGGTGCCGGCCGCCCGGATTTGGTCGACCTCGATGCGCAGGACGTTCGATGCGAGGCTTGTCGTGACCACAACTGAGCCGGGCTCGTCGGCGGCTGACTGCGCGATCACGAGGGTGACCAGCTCGGAGGTGATGATCCGCATGTCGTCAAGCAGGGAGGGTTCGATGAGACCCTCGAACCTGTTGAGGTCGTGCCGGGCGAATGCGGCGCTCTCGGCAGTCATCGGGTACGTGTGTGGATCACGCATTGTTCTCACTCGATCTCCGCTGCCGTGCTCCTGCAAGGGCGCCCTGGAGCGAGCGGGTGGTAGGGAGATCTTCGGTCAGGCCTGTGATCTCGATGACGCGTCGTACGACGTTTTCGGTCGCAACGTGGACTACGAGCCGGCCATGAGGCTGCAGCTCGTGGTCACCTTCCCAGAGAGCCCGTACGATCGCGGCGTCGAGGAACTGAGTCTCGACGAGCGAGACGACGACACCCTCGCCTGCCTCAACCGGCTTCGCGATTGCACGTTTCAGCGCGGCAAGGGTGCTGGTGTCGTGCTCGCCAAGCAGCCGCAACACCGCGACCCCCCCGTGGCGCTCCACGACTACTTCCCCGAACTGCACCTTCGAAGCCATACGGCCCTCAAATCCCACCCCGCACGAGGCGCGATGGAATCGCGACGCAATATCGGGATGCTGAGACGATTTGGGTGGCCCCGGCGGAACGCTCCCCCCATCAGCGTCCCGCCAGGCACACCCTTGAGTATGGGATGTTCCCAGCGCGCCGATCGGCAAACGCGAAAAGTGCGGCCCCGTCCGCGGGGCCCCCCTCGGGGGAGAGCGCCCGCACGAGCTACTCGACGCCCACCATGCTGCACGAACCCCGAGCACGGCCCGCCTCAACTCCAATGCCGGTTTCGACCGTGCTACGCCTGCCCCGCGCGCCTGGAGCGACCCGCCCGGGCACCGCGGCGGCAGAGAGTCCCCTGCCTGAACGGGCTACGCGCACACGGCAGAGCTGATCGCGTACCCGATTTGCACCCGTCAGGTCAATCGACGGGCCGCAATCCCTTATCCGAAGCCGAGAATGAACTTCGCGTCGTCCGACATGCGGTCGGGTGTCCAGGGCGGGTCGAAGGTCAGCTCGACCTCGACCTGCTCCACGCCGGGGAGCGCGGCGACCGCCTCGTGGATCGACTCCTGGATCATCGGCCCGGCCGGACAGCCCATCGACGTCAGGGAGTGCACGATCTTGACGTGCTCGCCCTCGATCTCGGCGTCGTAGTAGAGGCCGAGCTCGACGATGTCCATCCCGAGCTCCGGGTCCTCGACACCGTGCAGCGCCTCGACGACATCGTCCTTCGTGACCATGGCCCTACCGTAGCGGAGTACCGGGGTCTGGCACCGTCAGGTGCCTGACCCCAGTGACGGTTGGCGCGGACGGCTCGGTGACACACCCCGGCGCGCCGCTGGCGACAGGCACCCACGGTGCCAGTCCCCCGCTCGGGACGAGCGGCGGGGGTCATGCCTGGAGCGGAATCATGATCCGGCTCCAGGCATGACCAGCACGATCTTCCCCAGCTGCTCGCCTGCTTCGAGGCGCTCGTGGGCCGCGGCGATCTCGGCCAGCGGGTAGACGCGATCGACGTGGACCCCGGCGCGGCCGCTGCGCACGAGGTCGTACGCACCGAGAAAGTCGTCCCTCGTCCCCATCGTCGACCCCATCACGGTGAGCTGCTTCCACCAGAACCGGTGGAGTTGTGCCGGGGGGTTCGGCCCGCTCGTCGCGCCGCACACCACGACGCGGCCAAACGGGCGCACCGCGGCGAGCGTCCTCGCCCAGGTCGCCTCGCCGACCGTCTCGACGACGACGTCGACGCCCTTGCCCGTCGTCTCGCGCACCGCGGCCACGACGTCCGCCTTCTCGTGGTTGACGCCGACATCGGCGCCCCATTCGACCGCGCGGGCCAGCTTGTCGTCGTCGCTCGACGTGACGATCGTCCGCACGCCGAGCGCGCGGCAGATCTCGAACGCAGCGGTTGCGACCCCGCCGCCGATCCCCCAGATCAGCGTCCACTCGCCCTCCTGCACGGCTGCGCGCGTGACGAGCATGCGGTAGGCGGTCTCGTAGACGAGGGGGAAGGCCGCCGCGACCTCGAACGACAGCCCGTCGTCGAGCGGGAAGACCTGCGCGTCCGCGATCGCGATCAGCTCGGCGTGCGTGCCGTCGCGATGCTCGCCGATCACCGTGATCGTGTCGCCGTGCTCGAGTCCGGGGTTGAGGACGACCCGTTGCCCCACGTAGAGCCCGTCGACGCCCTCTCCGAGCGCCTCGACCACGCCGGCGCCGTCTGCACCGAGGATCCGAGGCTTCGGCACGGACGGCATGCCCTTGCGGACCCAGACGTCGAGGTGGTTGAGCGACGCGGCCCGGAGGCGGACGAGCACCTCTCCCGGGCCGGCGGCCGGATCAGGGACCTCCTCGACCCGGATGACCTCCGGGCCACCGTCCTCGTGGATCCGGGCGGCGAGCATGGCACGATCCTCGCATGACCGCCGACGATCTGCGCCGTGTGGGCGAGGAGCTGGGACTCGACGTGGTCGGGGCGGCACCGGCCGCGCCGTACGAGGAGACCGAGCGGCACATCCGCGAGCGCCGGGCGCGCGGGCTGTTCGGCACGATGAAGTTCACGATGGCGCACCCCGAGGTCTCGTGCCATCCGGAGACGCTCCTCGAGGGCGCGCGCACCGTCGTCTCCGCAGCGCTCTGCTACTACGTCCCCGGCCCGCCGACGGGCGGCGGCCAGGGCCGGCTCCCGCGGTATGCCTGGCGTGACCACTACGCGCTCCTGCGCGAACGCCTCGACCTGCTCGGCCGTCGGCTGGGCGGCACCTACCGGGTGCTCGTGGACGCCAACCAGCATGTCGACCGGGCCGGCGCCGAGCGCTCGGGTGTCGGATTCGTCGGGAAGAACACGATGCTGATCACCCGCACGCACGGGTCGTGGGTCGTGCTCGGCACGCTCGTGAGCGACGTCGAGATCGAGTCGACCCCGCCGCTCGACGCCGGTTGCGGCAGCTGCACGCTGTGTATCGACGCGTGTCCAACCGGAGCCCTCTCGGACGACGAGCCCGGCGTGCTGGACGCGACGCGCTGCCTCTCCTACTGGACGCAGACGGCGGAGGAGATGCCGGCCGACGTGATGGACGCTCTGGAGGACCGCGTGTACGGCTGCGACATCTGCCAGGACGTGTGCCCGTGGAACCGCGGCGTCGAGAAGCGGCGCGCCGATGAGCCCCTGCCCGACGATGCCACCCCGATGGTCTGGCTGGCGGACTGGCTGCGAGGCGACGGCGAGCGGCTCGTCGCCGAGCTCGACCGGCTCTACGTACCGAAGAACGATCCTCGGTGGCTCAGGCGGAACGCGTTGGTCGTCGCCGGGAACGGGGACGCTGCCTCCCGCGGCCTTGCGACGCCGTATCTCGAGGACGCCGACCCCGTGCTGCACGCTGCCGCCGAGCGCGCGCTTCCCCCGCCGGTCACGCAGGTGTCGAACGAAGGACGGCAAAGCTGAAGCCACGCCCCGACCTCCGGATCGTCGCGCACGAGCTGCGGAGCCCGGTCGCAGCGCTCGCCGCGCTCGCCGAAGCGGCCCCCGCGGTGCACGGCGTGCCGGAGCGCCGCCGGATCCTGGTGCTGGCCGTTGCGGCCGGGCGCGATATCGAGCGGATCCTCACCGACGCCGAGCTCCATTCCCTCCGAGTCGAGCAGGTCGACGTCGCGGCGCTGATCTCGGAGCTCGCCGCGGATCGGGTCGCTGTCAGCGTCGCGGGTCGGCCGATGGTCGAGGGAGACCCGACACGCCTGCGCCAGGTCCTCGCGAATCTCGTTGCGAACGGGCTGCGCCACGGCTCGAGCGTCACGATCCGAGCCGACGAGCACGATGGGGTGGTGGTCGTCGACGTGGCGGACGGCGGGCCGGGGGTCGACCCGGCGGTCGACGTATTCGCACGTGGCGTGAGCGGGGCCGGGTCGAGCGGGCTGGGCCTCTGGGTTGCGCGGACGATCGCCGAGGCGCACGGAGGGTCGCTCGAGCTCGGGCCGGAGCCTGGCCCGGGCGCGCGATTCAGGCTTTCTCTGCCGTCCGTTTCCGCCGCGGGCTGAGCCCGAGCTCCGTCTGGAGCGCCTGGGCGCGTGCCCCGACTGCGCGCCGCATCGACGCCGGCTCGAGCACCACGGTCTCGCCTCGGTCGGCGAGCACCTCGGAGAGGAGCCACTCCTCCGTCTTGAACGTGACGTCCGAGACGGCCGACCGGTCAGTGAGCCCCCGCGCGCCGCGCTCGAGCTTCCAGCGGGCGATCGGCGGCGCGTGCCAGAGGAGGCCGATGGCCGGCTCGGCGAGGTAGTTCGGGTCGAAGCCGTCCCGCGGCTCGAAGCGGTCACGCGTCAGACGCGCGGAGCGCATGCGGTCGAGGCGATAGGTGCGCGGCCCGTCGACCGTCCGGTCCCATGTGTGGACGCGCCAGAAGGGCAGCTCGCGCTCGATCGTGTACGGCTCGACGAGCCGCGTCGTCGGCTCCTCTCCGCCCTCCTTCAGGTACTCGAGCGCGACGAGGCGGCGCTTCTCCGCGCCGTCCGAGAGCACGCGGACGAGGGCCTCCTCGTCCTCGCCCGCCCGGGTCGCCGCGGGCGACGCGAGCTCGAACTGGCCGAAGGTCTCGTCGAGCTTGCGGCGGACGCGCTCGAGCGGCGTGTCCGCCTCGGCGGCGATCGTCGGCCCGACGTACTCGATCGCGAGCCGGATCGCACGCGCCTCGAGCGGCGTCAGCTTCGGCGCCTTGCGGAAGACGTCGCCGTACAGCTCCTTGTCGACGCGGACGCGGC
>DASSBI010000267.1:0-3607 GCA_035698965.1 Gaiella sp.
GGTGATTGCATGCGGCGTCTGGAGCCCGCTCCTCGCCCGCATGGCGGGCGCGCACATCCCGCTCACGCCGATGGTGCACCAGATGATCGACATCGGGCCGGTGCCGCGCTTCGAGACGAGCTCGAGCGCGATCGAGTTCCCGATCGTCCGCGACATGGACGTCTTCATGTACGAGCGCCAGGACGGGACGGGCCTCGAGATCGGCTCGTACGCGCACCGCTCGATCGTCCACGACCCCGAGGAGATCCCCTCCGTCGAGGCCGCGGCGCTCTCGCCGACCGAGTTCCCGTTCACGCAGGCGGACTTCGATCCCCAGCTCGCCGACGCGCTCGACCTGATGCCGGAGATCGTCGGCGACGAGTCGGTCGGAGTGAAGTACGCGATCAACGGCCTCATCTCGCTGACGCCTGACGGGATGCCGATCCTCGGCGAGACGCCCGAGGTGAAGGGGCTGTGGTCGGCCGCCGCTGTGTGGGTCAAGGAGGGGCCGGGCGTCGGCAAGTCGCTCGCGGAGTGGATGGTGCACGGCGAGTCGCACATCGACCTCCACTCGTCGGACGTCGCCCGCTTTCACGAGCATCAGAAGACGCGCTCGCACGTCAAGGCGCGGACGACGGAGGCATTCCCGAAGACGTACGGGATCATCCATCCCGCCGAGCAGTGGGCATCCGACCGGAGCCTGCGGCTTTCGCCGATGCACGAGCGGGAGAAGGAGCTCGGCGCCGTCTTCTACGAGGCCGCGGGCTGGGAGCGGCCGCAGTGGTACGAGGCGAATGCGCCGCTCGTCGAGCGCTACGGCCTGGAGTCGCGCGAGGCCGAGTGGGACGCGCGCTGGTGGTCGCCGATCATCAACGCCGAGCACCTCGCGATGCGCGAGCACGCCGGGATCTTCGACCTCTCCGCGTTCGCGATCTTCGACGTTTGCGGCGCGGGAGCCCTCGACGCGCTGCAGCGGAGCGTCCTGGCGCAGATGGACGTCGCGGTCGGCCGCGTCGTCTACACGCCCGTGCTGTCGCCGGGCGGCGGCTTCCGCTCGGATCTGACCATCATGCGGCTCGGCGACGAGGAGTTCCGCATCGTGACGGGCGGCGCGCACGGGATGGCCGACCGCAAGCTCTTTGCCGATCAGCTCCCGGAGGACGGGTCGGCGAGCCTCGTCGACGTGACGACGGCCTGGACGACGATCGGGCTGTGGGGGCCGCGGGCGCGGGACATACTCGCCTCCGTGACCTCCGACGACGTCTCGCACGAGGGCTTCCCGTTCGGCAGCTGCCGGACGGTCGAGATCGGCTCGCAGCTCGCGCTCGCGTCGCGCATCTCGTACGTCGGCGACCTCGGCTGGGAGCTCTACGTCCCGATCGAGCAGGGCGCCCGGCTCTGGGACACGCTGTGGGAGGCGGGTCGGCCGCATGAGCTGACCGCCTGCGGGATCGGCGTCTACGGCACGACCGGTCGCCTCGAGAAGTGCTACCGCGCCTTCGCGGCCGAGCTCGAGAGCGAGTACACGGTCGTCGAGGCGGGCATGCAGCGGCCCAAGGTCAAGGAGCAGGACTTCGTCGGGAAGGAGGCGCACCTGCGTCATCGCGAGGACGAGCCCGCGGCGATCCTCTGTACGCTCACGATCGACGACCATGCCTCGGCGAGCGGCGTCAAGCGCTACCCCCTCGGGCGCGAGCCCATCACGTTGCGCGACGGGACGCCGCTCACCGACGCGAAGGGGCGCCGCTCGTACGTCACGAGCGCAGGCGCGGCACCGTCGCTCGGCAGGTACGTCCTCATGAGCTACCTGCCTCCTGAGCGGGCGGTCGAGGGATCGACCGACCTCGCCGTCGAGTACATGACCGAGCGGTTCCCCGTGACGGTCGACGTGGTCGGCGCGCGGCCGATCTTCGACCCCGAGAACACGAGGATCCGCTCGTGAGGGTTCTCGTCTGCGTCAAGCGCGTCCCGATGACGGGCGGGACGATCGTCCTCACCGACGACGCGCGCGCGATCGAGACCCGGCACCTCGGGTTCACGATCAGCCCGCACGAGGAGTGCGGCGTCGAAGAGGCCGTGCGGCTCGTCGAGGCGCACGGCGGCGAGTCGGTCGTGCTCACACTGGGGTCAGCCGAGGCGGAGGAGCAGCTGCGCGACGCGATGGCGATCGGCGCCGACCGCGCGATCCACGTCGTCACGGACGGGCAGGAGTGGGACCCGCAGGCGACCGCCTCGGCGATCCTCGACGCGATCCGCGACGACGAAGCGGCGAATGGTTCGTTCGACCTCGTCGTCTTCGGCAACGAGTCGGCAGACGCCGGGAACTTCCAGGTCGGCGTTCGGATCGCGCACGCGCTCGGCCGCCCGATCGCGACCGGGCTCAAGGCGCTGACGGTCGAGGGCGGAGCGGCGCGGTGCGAGCAGGAGGTGCCCGGCGGTCGCGACGTCTACGCACTGCCGCTCCCCGCCGTCGTCACGGTGAAGGAGGGGCTCAACCTGCCGCGTTACCCGTCGGTACCCGGGAAGCTCCGCGCGCAGCGCAAGCCGGTCGAGACGAGGACACCGGAGCGGCCCGCCCCGCGGCTCGAGATGACACGGCTCGTCGTTCCCGAGGGGGACAGGAAGCAGGCGGAGGTGCTGGGCGAAGGCGCCGCAGCGGCTCCGCACGTCGTCGAGGTTCTCCGCGACATCGGAGTGCTCACGTGAGCGTCCTCGTGTACCTCGAGCATGCCGAGGGCACAGTCGACGAGCCGTCGCTCCAGGCGGCCACCGTGGCGTCCTCCCTCACCGGGGGCGACGAGGACGTCCATGCGGTCATGGCAAGTGACACTGTGTCACTTGCGCTCGAAGGCGCGCTCCCGGTTGAGGTCGTACATGTCGCGGTGCACGACGCGTTCGGCTCGTACGCGCCGCTTGCGATCGCCGAGGCGATCGTCGAGCTTGTCGGGCGTCTCGGCGCGGCGGCCGTCGTCGGGCCGGGCACCGAGCGCGGGAACGAGGTGCTCGCCCACGTCGCGGCGCTGCTCGACCTGCCGCTCGCGGCCAATTGCGTCTCGGTCGGCGGCCCCGCCGTGACGAGGGTGCGGTGGGGTGGAAGCCTTCTCGAAGAGGCGCGCGTCGACGCGCCGACGCTGCTGCTCACGGTGCAGCCTCATGCGGTCGCCGTCGAGCCCGGCGCGGGAGACGCGCCGAGCGTCGAGGCGTTCACACCGACGCTCTCCGAGGGCGCGCTCGCGCTTCGCGTCGTCGAGCGCGTCGGTGCCGCGACCGGCGGGGTCTCGCTCGCCGACGCCAAGGTCGTCGTGTCCGGCGGGCGGGGCGCCGGGTCGGAGGAGGGATTCGCCCCGATCGAGGAGCTCGCAGGCCTGCTCGGCGCCGCGGTCGGCTGCTCGCGCGCCGTGACCATGGCCGGCTGGCGTCCGCACACCGACCAGGTCGGCCAGACGGGGACGAAGATCGCACCGGAGATCTACATCGCTTGTGGCATCTCCGGCGCCACGCAGCACATGGCGGGCTGCAAGGGCGCGAAGCGGATCCTCGCGATCAACGCCGATCGCGAGGCGCCGATCCTGCAGAGCGCCGATTACGCCGTGATCGGCGACCTGCACGAGATCGTGCCGGCGATCAG
>DASSBI010000268.1:0-10505 GCA_035698965.1 Gaiella sp.
GTCGCCGGCGAGACGCTGGAGCCGGCCGAGGACGTTCTTCTTCCGCACCCAGCCCGACTTCTCCTCGGGATGCGTCGAGACGATCAGCTCGTCGATGTCCTCCAGCGCGAGCACGTCCTCGACCGCGGCGACGGGGCCGCCTTCGAACACGTCCCCGTGGGCCGGGATCCCGGCCGCCCGGAGCGCGGCCACCATCCGGTCGACGCGACGTCCGGCCGTCGCCCGCCGCGAGTTCCGGTAGACGACGTAGCCGGCGCTCGGCTCGTTGACGGGAGCGATCACGACCGCTCTGATCGGCCCCTGCTCGGCCCGCTTGCGAACCGCGTCGAGCAGCTCCTCGCCGGCGAGTGTCTCGTTCGCCACCACGAGGACGTGCTTGGTCTCGGGCTCGCTCACGTGTGCGCCTCCTGGAGCGCGCCGCCCTTGAGCACGGCATGCCGCGCGCCGGGAACACCGTACTCGTACGGGCCGCCGACGACCTGCGGGATCTCGTCGAAGTTGAACACCGGCGGCGGCGACGAGACCTGCCACTCGATCGTCATCGCACGCCACGGGTTGGACCCGGCGATCGGGCCGCGCGCCCAGCTCGTGATCACGTTGTAGGCGAAGACCACGACAGACGCCCCGAGGACGAACGACGCGATCGAGATCACCATGTTGAGGGCACCGTACGTGCCGGCGTAGTCGGCCACGCGGCGGGGCATCCCGTCCAGCCCGACCCAGTGCATCGGGAAGAAGGTCACGTTGAAGGCGACGAAGGTCGTCCAGAAGTGGAGCTTGCCCAGGCGCTCGTCGTACATACGGCCCGTCATCTTCGGGAACCAGTAGTAGAGGCCCGCGAAGATCGTGAAGACCGAGCCGCCGAAGAGCACGTAGTGGATATGCGCCACGATGAAGTACGTGTCCGAGGCGTGGATGTCGATCGGGACCGCGGCGAGGTAGACCCCGGAGAGGCCGCCGATCACGAAGGTCGAGATGAACCCGAGCGCGAAGAGCATCGGCGTGTTCAGGTGGATCTTCCCCTCCCACAACGTTGCCAGCCAGGAGAACACCTTGATCCCGGTCGGCACGGCGATCAGGAGCGTGGAGATCATCATCGGGATGCGCAGCCAGTCCGCCATCCCTGCGACGAACATGTGGTGCGCCCAGACCGAGAACGCGAGCACGAGGATCCCGATCAGCGACACGGCCATCAGTCGGTAGCCGAAGATCGGCTTGCGGCTGAACACCGAGATCACCTCCGAGATGATCCCGAAGCCCGGTAGCACCATGATGTAGACGGCCGGGTGCGAGTAGAACCAGAAGATGTGCTGATAGCCGAGGACGTAGCCGCCGTTGTCCGGCGTGAAGAAGCTCGTGTGCATCACCCGGTCGAACATGACGAAGAACTGCGACCCGGCGATGAACGGCGTTGCAATCACGACGAGGAGTGACGTCGTGAAGTTGGCCCACACGAGGAGCGGCATGCGCCAGAAGGTCATCCCCGGCGCGCGCATCGTGATGATCGTGACCAGGAAGTTGAGCGCCGTGGCGATCGACGAGGCGCCCGCCCACTGGACGCCCATGTTGAAGAACACCTGGCCGAACGGCTGCTCGGACGCGAGCGGCGCGTAGCTCGTCCAGCCCGTCGCGAAGGCGCCGCCCGGCGCCAGGAAGCTCGCGAGGAAGAGCGTGCCCGCGACCGGCAGCATCCAGAAGGAGAGCGCGTTCAGGCGCGGGAACGCCATGTCCGGGGCCCCGATCATCAGCGGCAGGGCGAAGTTCGCGATGCCGGCGAACGCGGGAATGATGAACACGAAGATCATCAGCGTCGCGTGCGCCGAGACGAGGCCGTTGAAGGTCTGCGTGTCGAAGAACTGCATCCCGGGCTCCGCGAGCTCGGCACGGAACAGCATCGCGAGGAAGCCGCCGACGGTGAAGAAGAAGAACGTGGTGACGAGGTACTGGATCCCGATCACCTTGTGGTCGGTGTTGACCTTGAAGTAGTCCTTCCAGCTGTACGCCCCGTGGTTCGCGTGGTCGTCCACCAGCGTCGGGCGCCCCGAGATCCAGTAGAGCCAGTAGTCGAAGGCGCCGATGCCGAGCAGGAAGCCGATCGGCGCCGTGACCATCCCGGCGATGAGGACGATGTACTCCCAGTCGTAGACGGGATCCCAGCCGGCGAGCGCCCGGATCGCGACCACGATGTACATCCCGATCAAGAAGAAGAGGGGTGTGACCCACAGCGCGCGCAGGTAGCCGGGGCGCATGAAGATGCCCCGCCGCCGCGGCGCCGGGTGGCCCTGCTGGACGTCGTGCTGGCTGTGCTGGTCGAGAGTGGAGGTCAATTGGCTTCCTTCCCGCTCAGGAACGCGACGAGCCCGGAGAGCTCCGCAGGCGAGAGCGTCTTGCCGAAGGTCGTCGGCATCACGCCCGGTTGGTAGCCCGAGACGATGACGGCATCGGGATCGACGATCGACTGCTCGATGTACTGATCCTCGGGCTCACCCGCCTTCTTGGCGTCCGCAACGAGGTTGTCGAGATCAGGCCCGACCTGCGCGTCGGTCCCCGCCGGCTTGAACGTGTGGCAGCCCCCGCAGCCCGCGGAGGCGAAGGTGGTCTTGCCGAGCGCGGCGTCGCCGGCCGCCGCCGAGCCGCCGCCGCTCTTGCCGCCGCTTGCTCCGCCGGCCGCTGCTCCTCCGCCGGCTGCTGCGCCTGCGCCGGCCGCGCGCTGCTCGTCGAGCCAGCGCTTGAACGCGGCCTGGTCGAGCACGCGAACCGGCGCGCGCATCGTCGCGTGGCCGAGGCCGCAGAGCTCGGTGCAGATGAGCGTGAAGTTCCCGGTCCGCGTCGGCGTGATCACGATCTTCGTCGTGATCCCGGGGACGACGTCCTGCTTCTGGCCCATCTGCGGGATCCAGAGCGAATGGATCACGTCCGCGGACTGCATCTCGAACTTGACCGACCGGTGGAGCGGCATCACGAGCTCGTCGGTCTGCACCTTCCCCGGGTACTCGAACTTCCACGCGAACTGCTGCGCGAACACCTTCACCTCGAGCGGGTCGCTGCCGGCGTTCGCGTTCTTCGAGAGGACGATTGCGCTCACGACGCCGATCGAGATCACGAGGATCGCCGGCACGATCGTCCACGCGATCTCGAGCTTCGTGTTCCCGTGGATGGGCGGCCCGTCGGTGTCGTCGTCGGGCTGGACGCGGAACGCCCAGACGGCCTCGATGATCACCGCGGCAACGAGCGCGAAGATCCCGATGGAGATGATCGTCGCGAACCAGTAGACGAACGTGATCCGGTCCATCTCCTCGGAGGCGGACTCGGGCAGCCAGCGGATGAGGACCGCGACGAGGCTCGCGATCACCGCCGCGACCACGGCGATCACGACCATCCTGATCAAGGCGCCCCGGTGGATCACCGTCCGCGAGACTACATCAGACCCATGGGCCGAGCGGTCAGGTGGCGCGGACGTCGTAACGGACTGCGCGAAGGGCTTTCGGCGAGGCGTCGCCACGGGTCAGCGCGAAGCTGAGCGAGGCGCGCCCGCGGCCCACGACCCGGAACACGAGCACGATGGAAGGCCCCACGTCGGCCTCGCCTACCTGCTCGACGACACGCGTGTCGAGCGGCCGCGCGACCCGCCAGACGAGGCCCGTGCGGACGGGTCGGGAAGGCAGCGCGATCGCGACGAGCGACCCCTTCGCCGTCGTCACCTTCGTCACGGCGGGCGTCGGCAGCGGCCCCACCGGCGTCGAGTCGGCGGCTGCCGCACCTGCCGCGACGAGCACTAGCACGGCGACCCAGAGCGTCACCATCGTCCTCACTTCGACCCCTTTCGTAGCCTTTGCGAGAGCGCTGACCCTCGCCCGCCCGACGCTACACTTCCCCGTCCGCGGGCCGTTAGCTCAGTTGGTAGAGCAGGGGACTCTTAATCCCAAGGTCGAAGGTTCGAATCCTTCACGGCCCATCGCTCGGCGTCCATAGACTCTGGGCGTGAACGTCGTCGAGCGCGTGGGATGAGCATCGTCGTCCTCCCGGCGCGCGAGCTCCGCGACGTGATCGGGCTCTGACGCTGGGCGGGCGCCGCAGGGCGGACCTGCGGCTCTTCGTCGTGCTCGGCAGCGTGTCGGCGATCGGGCCGGCGGCGATGGACGCCTACCTTCCCGGCCTCCCGGAGCTCGCGCGCGACTTCGGCGCCAGCCCGTCGGCGGCGCAGATCACGGTCACGACCTACCTGCTCGGCCTGGCGCTCGGGCAGCTGCTCTCCGGCCCCTTGAGCGACGTCCACGGGCGCCGTCGGCCTCTCGTCGCCGGGATGGCGGTCTTCACGGTGACGACGTTGGCCTGCAGCCTCGCACCCAGCCTGTCCGTGCTGGCAGGCATGCGGCTGGTCCAGGGGACAGCGGCCGCCGTCGGCGTGGCGGTGGGACGGGCGATCGTCCGCGACCTCTACGCGGGAGCGGCAGGCGCGCGCTACCTCTCGCGACTGATGATGGTGATCGGGCTCGCGCCGATCCTCGCGCCGGTCATCGGCGGACAGCTTCTCCGCTTCACGTCCTGGCGCGGCGTGTTCGTGGCGCTCTCCCTGCTCGGGCTCGCCCTCACCGCGGTGGGCGCCCTTCTCCTGCCCGAAACGCTCCCGCGGGAGCGCCGCCGCGCTGCGGGCATCGGCGTCACGCTGCGGGCCTTCGCGCAGCTGCTCGCGGATCGGAGGTTCGTCGGGTTCGTGCTGATCGTCGGGCTGGGCGGCGGCGCGATGATCGGCTACGTCGCGGGCTCGTCGTTCGTGCTGCAGGACGTCTACGGCGCCTCGCCGCAGCTCTACGGCGTGCTCTTCGGGCTGAACGCTGTCTTCCTGGTCGCGGGCGCGCAGGTGAACGCCCAGCTGCTCGCTACGCGCTCGCCTCGGAGCCTCCTCCGGGTCGGCCTCGTCATGCTGGTCGTCGCCGGGGTCGTATTGGTAGTGATCGTCTCGCTGCCGACGGCGGGCCTCGTGACGGTGGTGGCGCCGCTGATGCTGCAGATGGCCAGCTGGAGCTTCGTCCAGGCGAACGCGCTGGCGCTGGCGCTGACCGACCATCCCGAGGTAGCGGGCACGGCCGCTGCGCTGCTCGGTGTCAGCCAGTACGCGTTCGGGGCGTTCGCGGCACCGCTGGTCGGGCTCGGCGGCAGCGACACGGCCCTGCCGATGGCTCTCGTGATCGCCGCCTGCGCCGTGGGCGCCGCGCTTGCGTTCGTGGCTCTCGCGTCGCGGTCGCGAGATGGTTCGGCCCAGATCGCAGAGGGTACGACCACCACATGAACACGACGGTCGCATTCCTCCGACCCGGCGCGAGCGGGGCGCCCGAGGTGGTCGTCAACTTCGGGCCGCTCACGGGCCGGGAGGCGACGCTCGCGGAGATCGACCGGCTGGCCCGCCGCCTGCTCGAGGTCGCGTCGCGCGTGCGCGTTCACGCCGTGCGCACCCACGACATGACCCCGGAGGCCGAGACGATCGTGCACCAGGTCGTCGCCGAGGCCGACGCCGCTGCCTCCGACGCCGGACGGCTCCGCGACATCTGCGAGGACTGGGCGGTCGACTGCGCCGAGGAGCGCTCGCTCGAGCCGCTCGGCCTCTGAGCGCCGGTAGGACGCGCTACGTCCCGAAGTACTCCTTCGAGGAGCGGACGCCGTAGAGGAGCCAGATCACGATCGCTGCCAGGACGGCGGTCGTGATCGAGGGGAGGATCGCGCTCGTCGGGCCGATGAAGGCGAAGACGATCGCGGTGGCGCCGCCGATCACGGCGAGAGCGGCCAGGACGATGCGCGCGACGCGGTTGCCGCGCATGAGCATGTACGAGGCGATGCCGAAGAGCGCGGCCATGATGAGGCAGCCGATCCCCCACGGGTCGGTGACGCCGTTCCAGGCGAACAGGCCGATCACGCCCATCAGCGCGAGGAAGCCGGCCTTGGCGAACCCGAAGATCGCCGCCAGCCAGACGGGGAACGGCAGCTCTCGAGCGGTGGCCTCCATGGTGTCCTCCTGATCTCGGCTCGGCGGGCGTCCGATCTTCGCACGGCGGGCGCGCTCGGGCAACGGAGAGTCTCAGTCGGATTGCCGCGTCGACAGCTCGTCCGGCAGCGGGCGGCAATGGAGGACGACGAGCGTCTTCGTCGGGCGGGTGAGCGCGACGTAGAGCTCGCGGAGCCCCGTCTCTCCCTCTGCGATCAGCGCCGGCTCGACGACCACGACGTGGTCGAACTCGAGCCCCTTCGCCCGCCGCGGCGAGAGCAGGGGGATCCCGTCGTCGTACGCGGAGTGCCCGCTGAGGTCGGGGACGAGGCTGTCGGGGAGGATCACCGCGAGGAGGCCTTCCTCGGCCGCGAGCGAGAGCGCCTCGCGGAGGGCGGCGGTCACGAGGTCGTCCTCGGCAACCTGCTCGATCCGCGGTCCCGCTGCGCCGCTGCGGAAGGCGATCGGCGGGGCGACGTCGGGCGCGACGACGTCGAGCAGTGGGAGGGCGAGCTCCATGATCTCGGCCGGGACGCGATAGGCATGGCGGAGCTCCGCGACCTCGGCCCTGTCGGCCGCATCGAGGTAGCCAAGCACGTCGTCCCAGCGGTCGTGGACGACCGGGCCTGTCGCCTGCGCGATGTCGCCGAGGATCGTGATCGACCCGCCGCGGGCGCGGCGCGCCACCATGCGGAGCTGCATCGGGGTCAGGTCCTGCGCCTCGTCGACGATAACGTGCCCGAACGACCGAGGCGGCTCGCTGAGCAATGCCCGCGCCTCGTCGAGGAGCGGGATGTCGTGGTCGCTCCACGCGAAGCCGGACCGTGGGCGGCGAAGCAGGCGTTGCTCGCGGTCGTCGAGGATCCCCTCCGCCGCCTCGGCGAGGCGCGCGGGCGTGGTGAGGAGGGTGCGAACGAGGGCATCCGGGGCGGTCACCGGCCAGACCCGGCCCAGCCAGCGCGGGAGGAAGCCCTTCGCGTTCAGCGAGCGCTCGACCTCGGCGAAGTCGCGCCAGGCGAGGCCACCGAGCCTCGCGCCGTAGTCCTCGTAGAAGCGACGCAGGACGTCCATGCGGAATCGCTCGCGCGCGTGCGCCGTCAGCCCGAGCTCCTCGCGTGCGCGCTCGACGAGTTCCCGGACATCGCGTTCGCGGACGCGAACGTACTCGCCCTCCATCCGCGCCACGAGCTCCTCCGGATGGGCCGCCGAGCGAATGTCCGCGCCGCGCGCCAGCACCTCGGCGAGCCGAACGTCGCCCTTGAGCCGCTCGACCTCCGGGGGGTCGACGATCGTCGCCTCGACGCCGTCGGCGAGCTCGCCCACCGCCCGCTGCTCGACGCTCTCCTCTCCGAGCGTCGGCAGGACGTGGGAGACGTACTCCATGAACGTCGGGTTGGGCCCCACCACGAGCACGCGCCGGAGCTCCTCGCGATGGGTGTAGAGGAGGTACGAGGCCCGGTGCAGGCCGACCGCCGTCTTTCCGGTTCCAGGCCCGCCCTGGACGACCAGCGGCGGCTCGGGCCCGCGGGTGATGAGCCGGTACTGGTCGGTCTGGATCGTCGCGACGATGTCCCGCATGCGCGGCTCGCGACTCCGGTCGAGCTCGTCGAGGAGGAAGTCGCCGCCGACGACCGAGCCCGACCCGTCGAGCTTCTCGTCGCTCAGGTCGAGCAGGCGCCGACCCTCCGTGCGGAATCGTCGGCGCAGCGTGACGTCGTGCGGGCTCTCCGGTGTCGCCACGTAGAACGGGCGCGCGGCGGGGGCCTGCCAGTTGACGACGAGCAGCGCGTCCGCATCGTCGTCGTGCACCCAGCGGCGCCCGACGTAGAGCGGCCCCGGTGTCGTCTCGAAGTCGAGGCGCCCGAAGCAGAGGCCGCGTTCCGCGTCCTCGAACGTCCGGAGCCGCCGCGCCGCCCACGCCTCGAGGGCGAGCGCCGCGATCTCGCTGTCGGTCGCGCCGGCCGCGCGCTCGACGACGGCGCGCATGCGGTCGAGGCACCTGTACGCATGGTCGACGTACGCCTGCTCGGCGGCGAGGTCGGGATGGCTCACGCCGACAGGATGGGCGGGGCGCGATGTTTCGGCAACTACGCTGGCGCCCGATGCGCGTCCTCACCGTCGTCGGGAACCGGCCGCAATTCGTCAAGTCGGCGCCGCTCTCGGTGGCGCTCCGCGAGGCGGGGATCGAGGAAATCGTCGTTCACACCGGCCAGCACTGGGACGCCGAGCTCTCGCAGGTCTTCTTCGAGGAGCTGGGGCTGCCGGAGCCCGCGCACCGGCTCGACCTCCGCACGGCCGACGTGGAGGCGCTGACGCCCGCCGTTCGCGGCGTCGTCGAGTCGGAGCGGCCCGACGCCGTCGTCGTCCTCGGCGACACGAACTCCACGCTCGCCGGAGCGCGGGCGGCCGCCGCCGCGGGGATCCCTCTGGCGCACGTCGAGGCCGGTCTCCGCAGCGGCGACCTCTCGATGCCGGAGGAGCGGGCGCGGATCGAGGTCGACGGCCTCGCGTCGCTTCTGCTCTGCCCCGACGAGCGCTCGGTCGCGACGCTCGCCGCCGAGGGCGTCGGCGGAACGGCGCTCGTGGTGGGTGACGTGATGGCCGACGCGACACTTCGCTTCGCGCCGATTGCGCGCGAGCGGGTTCCGCCGCCGCACGACCCAGGCACGTACGTCGTCGCCACGGCCCACCGCGAGGCGAACGTTCGGCCGGAGCGGCTGCGCAGGATCGTCGAGGGTCTCTCGCGCGTCGACGAGCCGGTCGTCTTCCCGGCCCACCCGCGCACCGCGGCCGTGCTCCGAGCCGAGGGAATCGCGCTCGCGCCGAACGTCGAGCTCCGCGAGCCGCTCGGCTACCTCGCCTTCGCGTCCGCCGCGTCGCAGGCGCGGGTGATCGCGACCGACTCCGGCGGCCTCCAGAAGGAGGCGTACTGGTACAGAGTCCCCTGCGTGACGATGCGTCCCTCGACCGAGTGGGTCGACACCGTGGAGCAGGGCGCCAACGTCCTCGTCGACGACGATCCCGACGCGTTCGAGGCGGCGGTTCGTGCCGCCGCGTTCCCGGACGGCGCACCGCCGCTCTACGGCGACGGCCACGCTGCCGAGCGGATCGCGAGCGCGCTCGGCGGGATCTGGCCATGAGTCGTCGGCTTGGCCAGCTTGTGACACAGTGTTACAAGTCAGGTCGCGCGGGTAGCATTCGCGCGCTGTGACGACGCCCGAGACGACCGCTCCGGACACCCCTTCCGAGGCTGCGACCTACGAGATCGCGATCGTCGGGGCCGGCTACGTCGGGGTTCCGCTCGCGCACGTGTTCGCCCAGGCCGGGCGCCGCGTCGTCCTCGTCGACGTCGACGCACGCCGCGTGGAGCGCCTCCGGAACGGCGACAGCTACATCGAGGACGTCACGTCTGAGACGCTCGCGGAGCTCGTCGCCGAGCGCGGGCTCGGCGCGACCACGGACTACGACGTCCTGCGGGACGTCGACGCGATCCTCATCGCGCTCCCGACGCCGCTCTCCAGGCAGCGGGAGCCGGACCTCTCGATCGTCCGCGACGCCACTGCGCAGATCGGCAAGCGGCTGCGTGCCGGCCAGCTCGTGGTGCTCGAGTCGACGACGTACCCCGGGACGACGCGCGGCGAGGTGCTCCCGATCCTCGAGCGGGAGTCCGGTCTCGCCGCCGGCAAGGACTTCCACCTGGCCTTCTCGCCCGAGCGGGTCGATCCCGGCCGCACCGACTGGACGACCAAGACCGTCCCGAAGGTCGTCGGCGGCATCGACGACGCGTCCACGGAGGCGGCGGCGCGACTCTACGGCTCGGCGGTCGACACGGTCCACCGCGTCTCGTCACCCGAGGCGGCGGAGCTGACGAAGCTCCTGGAGAACATCTACCGGTCGGTCAACATCGCGCTCGTCAACGAGCTCGCGCAGCTCTGCGACCGCATGGAGATCGACATCTGGGAGGTCGTCGACGCGGCTGCGACAAAGCCGTTCGGGTTCGCCGCCTTCCAGCCGGGGCCGGGGCTCGGGGGGCACTGCATCCCGATCGACCCCTTCTACCTCACCTGGAAGGCGCGGGAGTTCGACTTCGCGACGCGGTTCATCGAGCTCGCGGGGGAGGTCAACCAGAACATGCCGTACTACTGCCGCTCGCGCGTCTCGCAGGCGCTGAACCACGGCGCCCACAAGTCGCTCGCCGGCGCGCGCGTGCTCGTCCTCGGGGTGGCGTACAAGGCCGACATCTCCGACTGGCGCGAGTCGCCGGCCGTGAAGCTGATCGAGCTCCTCCAGAACGCCGGCGCCGAGGTCGCCTACCACGATCCGCACGTGCCGTCCTTCGCGGCCGACGGGATCGCCCTGGCCTCGGTTTCCTTCGAGCCGACCGCGTACGACGCCGTCGTCATCGCAACGGCGCACTCGGGCATCGACTACGCGAAGCTCGTGGACGACGCGCAGCTCGTCGTCGACCTGCGCAACGCGACCGGTCGCGCCGGGATCACGAGCGAGAAGGTCTGGAAGCTTTGAC
>DASSBI010000269.1:0-2251 GCA_035698965.1 Gaiella sp.
CCGACGACCATCGGGCACTGGTGGCGCGCCCCGACGAGCTCGCCCGGGTGGTCCTGATGGATCGCGACGAACGCGTAGTGCCCCTCGAGCTCGTTGTAGGCGCGGCGGACGGCCTCGACGAGATCGCCCTCGTAGTGCTCCTCGATCAGGTGCGTGACCGTCTCGGCATCGGTCTCCGAGGTGAACGTGTGGCCCGCGTCAGAGAGCCGCGCGCGCAGCTCGCGGTAGTTCTCGACGATCCCGTTCAGTACGACCGCGAGCATCTCCGGGCGCTCGGCGGCCAGCGGGTGCGCGTTCTCCTCGGTGACCCCGCCGTGGGTCGCCCAGCGTGTGTGACCGAGACCGGTTGTCGCGGGCGACGGCGTCTCGCCCGCCCGCTCGCGGAGGTTCTGGAGCGGGCCGACCGCGCGCGTGTACCGCAAGCCGGAGCTTTCGAGCAGCGCGATCCCTGCCGAGTCGTAGCCCCGGTACTCGAGGCGCTCGAGGCCGTGGAGGAGCAGCGGCTTGCACTCACGCGGCCCCACGTATCCGATGATTCCGCACATCCCGGCCTCCTTTGACCCCGGACCCGTCTGTCCGGCCAAATGCCCTGGCTTTGCAGGGGTTTTACGGGGCTCCGGCCTCCCGCCGGACGAGGTCAGCGATGCTACCACAGAGGCTTTCGGCCTCCTCGGCGCGCTCCGCCTCTGCGAGCACCCGCACGAGCGGCTCGGTGCCCGACGGCCGCACGAGCACGCGGCCGCGCCCGGCGAGCTGGGCGTTCAGGCGCTCGACCTCGGCGGCCACCGCAGGCCCGATCTCGAGGCTCGGCACGACCACGTTCTTCTTCGACTGCGGGAAGCGCGGCATCACCGCGGCCGCCTCGGCGAGCGGGCGCCCAGCGAGCGAGCGGCAGAGCGTCAGCGCGGCCGCGAGCCCGTCCCCCGTCACGTGGCCGTCGAGGACGATCAGGTGGCCGGACTGCTCGCCGCCCACCATCCCGCCTTCGCGGCGGAGCGCATCGAGGACGTAGCGGTCGCCGACGTCCGTCGTCACGACCCGGATACCCCGCTCCTCCATCAGGCGATGGAAGCCGAGGTTCGTCATGACCGTCACGGCGACGAGGTCCACGCCGAGCGCGAGCGCGCAGATCGCCACGATCTGATCGCCGTCGACCACGTCCCCGTTCCCGTCCACGGCCAGCATCCGGTCGCCATCACCGTCGAACGCGATTCCGAGGTCGAGCCCGCCGGCGCGCACCGCGGCCTGCAGCATCGCCAGATCGGTCGCCCCGCAGCCGTCGTTGATATTCGTCCCGTTCGGCGTCGCGGCGAGCGCCGTCACCTCGGCGCCGAGCCGCTCGAACACGCCCGGGGCGATCGCGGAGAAGGCCCCGTTGGCGCAGTCGACGGCGATCCGGAGCCCGCCGAGGTCGGATCCGAACTGCTCGACGACGTGATCGACGTAGCTCTCGACGACGTCCTCGGCGTGCTCCACGGCCCCGCCACCGGGTCCCGGCGCGCCGACGAGCGCCTCGATCTCGAGCTCGTCCGCGTCCGTCAGCTTGTGCCCCTCGCGGTCGAAGACCTTCACGCCGTTGTACTCGGGCGGGTTGTGCGAGGCGGAGACGACGAGGCCGAGGTCCTGCGAGAGCAGCGCGACCGCAGGCGTCGGCAGGACGCCGCCGAGCACGGCGGTGCCGCCGGCGTCGACGATGCCCCGGGTCAGCGCCGCCTCGAGCGCAGGCCCGGATCCGCGCGTGTCGCGTCCGACGATGACCCGGCCGCGTCCGGACCACAGCGTCGCCGCCCGTCCGAGCTGCTCGACGAGCTCCGCGGTCAATCCCTCGCCGACGACGCCGCGCACCCCGTCGGTGCCGAACCAACGGCGCGTCCCGACTCTGCCGGAACGCGCTGGATGAACGACGTCCGTCTCGGCCATTGCGACACCCTCCACAGCAGTAGCGTGGGTCATCCGGCCACTTTCCGCAAGGAAAGCGCCGGCGTCAGCGCTTGCTGAACTGCGGCGCCTTACGCGCCTTGTGCAGGCCGGCCTTCTTGCGCTCGACCTTGCGTGCGTCCCGGGTGAGGAAGCCCTGGCGCTTGAGCGGGACACGAAGCTCCGGGTCGGCATCGACGAGCGCGCGCGCGATCCCGTGGCGCACAGCGCCGGCCTGACCGCTGATCCCGCCGCCATGGACGCGGACACGCAGGTCGTACCGCCCCTCGGCGTCTGCAACCTCGAGCGGCGCGAGCGCCAGCTTGCGGAGCGT
>DASSBI010000270.1:0-5123 GCA_035698965.1 Gaiella sp.
GCAGATCGGTCGGCCGCACTCCGAGCACGAGACGAGCGTCTCGCGGCCCGGGTGCCGGTAGCAGTGGGGCGTGTCGCTCACCTCGCGGCTAGCGTACCCGCGTGCTGGTTCACGTCGCGTTCACTCCGGACGAGGCCGCGAAGGCCCCGACGGGGGTCGTGATCGACGTGATCCGAGCCACCTCGACGATCTGCCAGGCGCTCGACGCCGGCTACGCGCGCGTCTGGTGCGCGGCCGAGGTCGAGGAAGCGAGAGCGCTTCGGGACGGCGACGACGTCACCCTCGGCGGCGAGCGTCTCGGCGTCCGGATCGACGGGTTCGATCTCGGAAACTCGCCGCGGGAGTATCTCGAGCCGCGGTCGTCGACGCTCGCGATGTCGACGACCAACGGCACCCGCGCGATCGTCACTGGAGCCAAGCGCTGCGAGCGCGTCTACGTCGCCTCGCTGCTCAATCTCGACGCGGTCGTCGACGTCGCGCGCAGCCACGGGGACGACGTGGCGATCTTCTGCGCCGGCGTCAAGGGCGCGTTCGCGCTCGACGACGCCTACGTCGCCGGCCGCGTCGCCGAGAGCCTCGGCTTCGGGCGCAGCGATGCCGCCGAGGCGGCCGTGCGCGTCGCGCGTTCGTACGCGAGCGCCGAGGAGGCATTCCGTGCCTCCCGATCGGGCCGCGACCTGATCGAGAACGGGCCGGAGCTGGAGGAGGACATCGCGCGCTGCGCCCGGGAGAGCGTGCTCGACGTCGTCCCGCGCTTCGTCGGAATGCACGGCGTCGCCGCGGAGCTCAGGCCGTAGTGTCCCGGTCGTGACGGGGGCCCAGGAGCTGGGGCGGGGCGGACGGTTGCGCGGCAGCGCCGCGTCCGAGCTCGTCGCCGCGGCCTATGCGGCCGAGAGCGCCCACGGCCCGCGTCTTGCCCGCGGGTTGTCGCTCGCAGACCTCGCGCACGCCGTCGCGCTCGTCGAAGGCGGTGACGTCGCAGGCGAGGATGGAAAGTCGCTTCTCCGGGGCTTGCTCGAGTTGCACGCGATTCCCGGCGGCGAGTTCCCGTGGGACCCCTCGCTCGGCGACGCGTTCAACGCACGCGAGGCCGAGCTCGAGCGGCGGGTCGGACGGGCGGCCGCGGGCTGGCTGAGCGCCGGCCGTCCCCGACGCGAGGCGTTTCGCGTCGCGCTCCGGCTCACCGCCAGAGCGGGCGTGCGCGAGCTGCACGATGCGCTCGTCGAGCAGGTCTCGGCGCTCGTCCGGCACGCAACTGCAACGCGCGCCGCGCTCGCAACGGACTACACCTATCTCCAACCCGCGCAACCGACGACCGTCGGCCATCTGCTCCTCGCGTACGCCTACCCGGCGCTTCGCGACGCCGAACGGGCGCGCGCGTCCCACGCCGCTCTCGGCACGAGCGTCGCCGGCGCCGGCGGCAGCGCCGGCTCGCGCTGGTCGATCGATCGCACGCGCCTCGCCGAGCTCTTGGGCTGCGAGGGCGTCGTCGAGCACGCGAAGGACGCAGCCTGGCAGACCGACGTGTACGTGGAGCTTCTCGCAACCCTCGCGATCGCCGCGACGCACCAGACCCAGCTCGGCCAGGACTTCGAGATCTATGTCAGCCAGGAGTTCGGGCTCGTCGAGCTCTCGGACGCCCACAGCCGCGCAAGCGCGCTGATGCCGCAGAAGAAGAACCCCTACGCGCTCGCCGCGATCCGCACGCAGGCGGGTCAGGCCGCCGGCGACATGGCGAGCGCGCTTGCAACCCTGCACACGGGCTCTGCGCGCACCGATCACTTCCACCTGCTCAACGGCACCGTTCCGCGCGCACTGGACGAGGGGGTCGCGATCGCCCGGCTGACGGCCTCCGTGCTCGACGGTATCGAGCTTCGGACCGAGCGGTTCGACCGGATCGCACGCGAGAGCTTCGTCACCGCGGCCGACGTCGCAGACGTCCTCGCGCTGACCGGTGAGGTCGACTACCGCAGCGCCCACACGATCGTGGGGCGCGCGATCCGCGACCTCGTCGACGCCGGCGAGCCGTCGACGCTGCTGACACCGGCCGGCCTCGCCGCGGCGGCCGAGGCCACGATCGGCAGGCCGGTCGAGGTCGACGAGGCGGTGCTGCGCGACGCGCTCGACCCCGCGGTGTGCGCCGCCGCCCGCCGGCAGACGGGGTCGTCGTCGCAGCCGGCCATGGAGGAGATGCTCGTCGGGATTCGCGCGTCCCTGACGGACCGCGAGAGCTGGAGCGCCGCCGCACGCGAGCGTGAGGCTGCCGCGGAGCGGGCGCTGCTCGCCAGGGCGCGCGAGCTCTCTTGACGAGAAAGAGCTACTCGATCCCGAGCTGGTCTGAGAGCCAGTCGAGGCGGTCGGTCTCCGCCTGGTCGTTCAGCGCATGGTCGGCCTCGTACCACTCGACCTTCGTCCCCTTGGGTGCCGCGTCGATCACCGCCTCGAGGGCCGCGCGGGGAACGATCGAGTCCTGCCGGCCCGCCTGGACGAGCACCTCGCCCTTCGCGTCGTCGATCCGCGTGAGCGGGTCGATCGGCTCGAGCACCTCCCGGACCACGTCCTGGAGCTCTGCGGGCGCGCCTTCGACGTAGGCATCCACCGGCGCTGCGCCCGCGGACATGAGCACGGTGGCCCGTACGCGGTCGTCCACACCCGCGACGAGTGCTGCGAGCCGGCCGCCCATGCTCCAGCCGAAAAGCCCGAGCCGGTCGGCGTCGACGCGCTCGTCGTCGGCGAGAACGTCGAAGCCGCGGCGCGCGGCGATCACGTCGTCCGCGATCGTGCCGCCCTGCCAGCGGACGAGCTCCTCGCCCGTCGCTCCGGCCGGCGGGGTCTTCGCACCGGAAGGAGCGGTGATCGTGAGCGCGACCGCGCCGCGCTTCGCGAGCTTCACCGCCGTGTCGAGCTGCTCTTCGCGGTCGTCCCCGGCGCCGTGCAGGAAGGCGACAGCCGGCACCTTGCCGCTCGTCGAGGAGGGCGAGACGAGGTAGCCCTCGACCCGGTCGTCGCCGCTCGCGTACGAGATGTCCTCCACGACGACACCGCCGCGCTCCGAGCGCGTTCCATGTTGCACGTCGAGCGGCGCGCCGGCATCGTAGGAGAGCGGATCGTCCGTCTGGCCGCTCGCGCCGTTGCCGCCGCCGCCGCAACCCGCGAGGAGGAGTCCGACGGCGATCGCGAGGAGAGCGTGGCGCACGCCACGAGGATACGCTCGCAGGGATGGAGGCAGAGCGAGACGAACGCCTCGTGCGCGCCGCATCGTTCGGCGCAGTGGCGGATGCCTACGAGCGTGCCCGGCCGGGATACCCCGACGACGCCGTGCGCTGGCTCGCGGGCGACGAGCCGTGCGACGTCGTCGACCTCGGTGCCGGCACGGGCAAGCTGACACGCTCGCTCGTCGCGCTCGGGCATCGCGTGACAGCTGTCGAGCCGCTCGAGGAGATGCTCGATCGGCTACGGGTCGCCGTGCCCGGCGCGATCGCGGTGCGCGGCAGCGCCGAGGAGATCCCGCTGACGGACGGCTCCGCCGACGTCGTCACGTGCGCGCAGGCGTTCCACTGGTTCGATCCCGCGGTTGCGCTCCACGAGATGGCCCGCGTGCTGCGACCGGGTGGGCGGATCGCGCTCGTCTGGAACACGCGCGACGACGCGCGGGCCTGGGTCGCGGAGCTGACCGACACGGTCATCGGCCGGAGCGAGTTCCGCGCGGGCGGCGTGAACGCGACATCGGATCGTGTCGACGAGAGCGGTCGCTTCGGGCCGGTCGAGCGGGCCTCGTTCGCCCACGTGCAGCTGCTCGGGCGGGAGGATCTCGTCGAGCTCGTCCGCTCCCGGAGTCAGTGCGCGGTGCTGCCGGAAGATGAGCGCACGCCCGTGCTCGAGCGGGTCGAGTCGCTGTTCGACGCGCACGCGAGGGACGGAGTGCTCGCGATGCCGTACGTGACCGAGTGCTTCCGCGCCGTCAGAATCTAGGGCGACACGAGGACGCGCATCTCGTCGACGTGCGCCGAGGCCCTTGCCTGTGGCACGCCGGAGGATCGTTCACCCTCGAGATAGAACGTGATCGCCTCGACCAGCGCGGCGCGGAGCTCGTCGAGATCGTGCCCTGACGCGAAGCAGCCGGGAAGCTCCTCGACCTCGGCCCAGTAGGCACCGTCCTCCTCGTGGACGAGCGCTCGATACTCGCGTTCTGCCATCAGCCTCAGTGTAGGCCCGCCTGGCGCAGGATCGCCGCTGTGAGACCCTTGCCGTATGTTCGCCCACGGTGGTGTGGAAGCGTGATCGGCCGCTGCCCGGTTTCACCATCTTGACGACGTGCCTGCCGCCTCGCGTCGCTTGCCAGCCGTTCTCTTCGAGGAGCTGTCGTGCGCTGCGCTGATCGAGAAGCTTCGGCTGCGGCACGTCACGGTGTGGGCGGCCCCAGCTGCCGCACGCGCTCCGTGGTGACGCCGAGGCGCCTCGCGATGTCCGCTCGAGCGATCAGTCGAGCCATGCCGTGACGGTACGCCGAAGGAAACGCGCGCGATAGTCGCTCTTTCGGCCCTGTCTACAAGCGACGTCTTGACACACGAACACATGTTCGATAGAACATCTGTTCCCAGATGATCGCATGCCTCCTCATTCCGGGATTCGAGCTCCGCGCGGCGCTCCGGTCCCGGCCGAGGCTCGCGGTCCGACCCGCGGCACTCGCGCCCGAGCCCGGGCGGGAGCAGCTCGTCGGGCCGGTCACCACGGCTGCCGAGGCAGCGGGAGTGACGGCCGGGATGCGTCTGGGAGAGGCGCTCGCGACGTGCCCGGAGCTCGTGCTCGTCGATCCCGACCCGGCGGGCGCGGAGCGGGAGTGGGAGGGCGTGCTCCGGCGTCTCGAAGACGCGGGATTTGCCGTCGAGCCGGTGGAGCCGGGGGTCGTCGTGTTCGAGACCCGTGGGGTGGAGAGGCTCTATGGAGGGGTGGAGGCGGCGCTCACGCGGGCGCTCGCCTCTGTCGGACCTGCCTGGGACCCGCGCGCTGGCGCGGGGCAGCGCCGCTTCGTCGCCCTTGCGGCGGCAAGCGTCGCGCGCCCGGGGCAGGCGGTGATCGTCGAGGGGGAGGAGGAGCAGGCGTTTCTCGAGCCGCTCCCACTC
>DASSBI010000271.1:0-4954 GCA_035698965.1 Gaiella sp.
CCCCCGATCGCGGCGTGGACGGAGCGCTCGACGGCGAGCGGCGACGACTGGATCAGCTCCGCCCAGTGGTAGATCGCGTCGAGCGCGTCGAGGTTGGGAACGCCCCGCGGGTCGGAGACGGTCACGAGCGCGTCGAAGCCCCAGTAGTCCTTGACGGGCAAGGAGATGCCCTGCTCGTGAGCGAGGCTCCACATGATGTCCGAGGCGACCGAGCCGCCGAGGTGCGTGTGGAGCTCGGCGAGGCCGACGTCGGGCGGGAGCATGGCGCGAGTCTACGGTCCCGCTGTCAGGCCGCCGTCGCGCGTGCGACCAGGTCGCGGAGCGGCTCGATCCAGTCCGGGTCGACCATGTGGGGGACCGGCGACGAGAGCCGGAGCACGTCGGCGCCGGCGGCGGTCAGCGTCGCCTCGGCCTCGGCGGCGAACTGGGCCGGGATGATCGGGTCGAGCGAGCCGTGCGCGATCCCGACCGGGACGCCGCGGAGGCGCTCGGGCTCGAGCGGCCAGTCGGCGACCCGGGGTAGGAAGCCGGACATGGCGACGAGGCCCGCCGGCCGCGGCCGGCCCGGGCCGAGGCTCATCGCGTAGCTCATCACCGTCCCCTGCGAGAAGCCGCCGAGGACGACGCTGTCCATCGGGACAGGCAGAGCGTCGAGGAAGGCAGCCAACCGCGGGGCCGTCGCGGCGAACGTCGCGGGATCCGGCGTGGGGATCCCTCCGAGCGCGTACCAGTGGCGACCGCCGGGAGGCAGGTGGTGTGGCCCTCCTGGCGTCACCCCGAGCAGCCGTCGCTCGGGGTCGAGCAGGTCGAGCAGCGGAAAGAGGTCGCGCTCGTCGGCGCCGCGGCCGTGCAGCAGCACCAAGGCGCCCGCGGGATCGCCCGCCGGCTCCCGCCAGAGCGCGGCGAGCGGCGCTTCGGACTCGTGGTCTTCGGTCATCTCGCGGATGCTCTCACGCTACCGCCGTGGCTTCCAGTACCCTGAAGTTGCAGACGCAACAAACACTCTTCATGCAAGCATTCGACGTCAAACAGCTCTCCCCACTCGAGCTCGCCGCGTGGCGCGGCCTGCTCCAGGCTCATGCCCGGCTCGTGCGCGAGCTCGACCACGAGCTCGAGGCGGAGCACGGGTTGCCGCTCACGCAGTACGAGGTGCTGCTCCATCTCGAGCGGGCGCCGAATCAGCGTCTGCGGATGACCGAGCTGGCGCGATCCGTGCTCCTGAGCCAGAGCGGCGTCACACGGCTCGTCGACCGCCTCGAGGCGCTCGGCCTGGTCGTCCGCGCGCCGTGCGCCGAGGATCGCCGGGTGCTCTGGGCGCAGATGACCGACGAGGGCCTGCGCCGCCTTGCCGAGGCGCGCCCGACGCACCTCGCGGGCGTGCGCGCGCGGTTCCTCGACCGCTTCGACGAGGACGAGCTCGGACGGCTCGCAGACGCGTGGAAGCGCGTCCTGTCCGACTCCGACCCCGGCTGACACCGGCCCGGTCCCCGCTCCCCGCAGGGCTTGTAGGCTCCCGGCGTGAAGATCGGCATCGTCGTGCCGTTCTCGTGGTCGTTCTGGGGGGCGGTCGTCGAGCATGCGGAGCTGCAGGCAGCCGCCCTCGAGGCCCGTGGGCACGAGGTGAGGCTCGTGATGGGGAACGACCCGCCGGGCCAGTTCACCCGCGCGCTGCACCCGCGCGTCGGCCGGCACGGCAACCCGCCCGCGAACGTCATCCCGGTCGGCCGCTCGGTGATCGTTCCTGCCAACGGGTCGCTGCCGAACATCGTGCTCAGCCCGCGGTCGGTCTTCCGCGTCCGGCGCGTGCTCGAACGGGAGCGGTTCGACGTGCTCCACCTGCACGAGCCGATGACGCCCGCGATCTGCATCGCCGTGCTCGCGCTCGCCAAGTCACCGATCGTCGCGACACACCACGCGTCCGGCGACCTCGCCTGGATGCGCCTCGGGATGCCGGCCTGGGGATTCCTCATGGACCGCGTCGACCAGCGCATCGCGGTGTCGCAGCGAGCCCGTGACTCCGCCGACCGGTGGCTCGGCGGGCCGTGGGAGGTCGTCCCGAACGGCGTCCTCATCCCGGACGACGCCGATCCGGTCGGCCGGGAGCACACCGTCGTGTTCGCCGGCCGCCACGAGCCGCGGAAGGGCCTCCACGTGCTGCTCCGCGCATGGCCGGAGCTGCACCGACGCACGGGGGCGCGCCTCGTCGTCGCGGGCGCCGATCCTCTGGCCGTGCGCCTCCTACTCACCCGGCTCGGCGTGCCCGACGCCGGCATCGACGTCGTCGGCTTTCTCTCGCAGGACTCCCTCACCGACCTGCTCCGCTCGACGAAGGCCCTGCTCGCGCCGTCGGTCGGCGGCGAGAGCTTCGGGATGGTGCTGACGCGCGCGTTCGCGTGCGCGACGCCGGTCGTCGCGTCGGACATCGAGGGCTACCGCGAGGTCGTGACGCCGGAGACGGCCATCTCCGTCCCTCCCGGCGACGTCGGTGCGCTCGTCGACGCCGTCGAGGGACTCCTCGCCGACGAGCCCCGGCGCGTCGCGATGGGCGCCGCAGCGCGCCGCCGTGCGGAGGATCAGTTCGCCTGGCCCGACATCGCCCGGCGCCTCGAGGTGATCTACGAGCGCGTCGCGGGCGCCGCCGCGTCTTCGGCACGGGAGGTCGCCGCGTGAACCGCGTCGTCGCGCTGGCCCGGAATCCGTGGGCGCGCGGTCTCTTCGTGCTTGCGTCGCTCGTCCTCGCGATCCTCGCGGTCTGGTGGCGCGGACCCGACTGGAACACCGTCTACCACGCGTTCGACTTCGTCAGCTGGCGCTGGGTGATCGTGGGGGTCCTGCTCAACCTGCTTTCCGTCCTGGCCCGCGCCTGGGCCTGGAACGTGACGATCCGGCAGGCGATGCCGCAGCCGCTGCCGCCGTTCCGCCAGGTCTTCTCGGCCTTCGGCGTCGGGCTGCTCGCCAACGCGGTGCTGCCCGCCCGCGCAGGCGAGCTCGCCCGCGTCGCCGTGCTCCGTCGCCATCTGCCGCACGGCAAGGGAACGAGCGCGACCCTCCTCGGGACGGTGTTCGCGCACCGGCTCTTCGACCTCTTCCCGATTGCGCTGCTCGTCGCGTACGTGATGGCGACGGCGAAGCTGCCGCACTGGGCGGTCACCGGGGTCGCGGTCGTGGGCCTCGTCGGGCTGGGCCTCCTGGCGGTCGCCGTCCTCTCGGCCCGGGGCGCCGATCGCACGCCGACCCACGGGGAACGCACGGCGCGGCGACTGCTCGCGATGGCCCGGCAGGGCCTCGCCGTGCTTCGCACGCCCGGAGCCGCGGTCAACGCGATCTTCTTCCAGACCGTCGGCTGGGCGTTCCAGCTCCTCGCCGTCTGGGCCGTGACGGCTGCGTTCGCGCTGCACGTTCCGCTACCCGCCGCGGCGCTCGTCCTCTTGCTGATGAACATCGCCACCGTCTTCCCCCTCTGGCCCGGCAACGTCGGGCTGCTCCAGGCGGCCGTCGCGCTGCCGCTCCGCCGGTACGGCGTCGCCTACGGCACGGGGTTCGCGTTCGGGCTCGTGCTCCAGGCCGTCGAGATGTCGGTCGGCGTCGGCGTCGGGCTCGTGATGCTCGCGCGCGAGGGTCTCTCGCTCGCCGCGCTCAAGCGGATGGAGGACGACGAGGAGGCCTCCGCCGAGGACGTGCTCGACGAGCTGTCCGACGAGCAGGCTGCGGTGGACGACGAGCCGGTGGAGGACGACGCCCGACCGTACGTCACACAGGCGCGTTCCCGGCGCTGAGGGCGCCGAGGCGCGCGGCTACGACCGTGTCGGCGGTGGCCGCCGTCGGCGCATGGCCCGTCACCGCGGCGACGAACGGATCGCGCTCGAGGGCGACGAGCTCGACGTCCGTGACGGCCATCGCGGTCGCCGTGCGCGGGACGTCGCGGAGGAGCGCGATCTCCCCGAAACCGGTGCCGGGGCCGAACGTGCGTCCCAGGATCTCCACGGTCCCCGACCCGACGACGTAGAACCGGTCGCCGGCCTGGCCCTCGCGGACGATCGGCCTCCCCGCCTGGACCGACACGTCGACAGCCTCCCGGGCGAGCCGCTCGATCACAGGCTCCGGCAGCGCTGCGAGCATCGGGACACGCCGCAAGAGCGCCGTCGCCTCGGGGGCGGCAGTCGTGCGGTCGAGCATCCGGAGCTTCGGCCTCGTCAGGAGCGCGAGCGCCGGGAGGACGAGCCCGACCGCGACGAGCGACGCCTCGGGGCCGATCAGGGCGATCAGCACCGGTGCGAGCAGCGCGCCGAGGCCGAGCGAGCCGAGCAGGAGGCCGTCGAGCGCGCCGAGTGCCCGGCCGAGCACCGCGTCCGGAACGGCGCGCTGCATGATCGTGAGGGCATTCACGTCGACGATCGAGTTCCCGATCCCGAGCACACCGAGCGCGACGACCACGAGCACGGTCACGGGCGCCCCGCCGACCAGCGCCAACGGCAGGCCGAACAGCGCGAGGCCGATCGCGAAGTCCCGCGCGAGCCGGCCGCCGCCGGCGAGCAGGAGCGCGACGAACCCGCCGATCAATCCGCCGACGCCGATCGCGGCGTAGAGCAGCCCGACTCCGGCCGCCTGCAGGTCGAGGAGCTCGAAGGCCGTCACGACGACGAGGACGTTCAGCGCGCCGGCGACGAGAGTCTGCGCGGCATACAGACCGACGAGCGTCCGCAGGGTCGGCTCGCGCGCGATCGTCACGATCCCCGCCAGCACCGCTCGCTCCGTATCAGCCGCGTCCGGCGCTTCGCCGCGCTCGTGGGGCTGCTCCTGGCCGCGCAGCGCAAAGACGAGCGCGGCCGACCAGAGGAACGTCGCCGCGTTCGCCGCGAACACGACCTGCGCGCTCGACACGGCGAGCAGCAGCCCGCCGAGCGCCGGCCCGAGGAACGTGCCGATGCTCTCGATCGTGCTCGAGGCGACGTTC
>DASSBI010000272.1:0-2318 GCA_035698965.1 Gaiella sp.
TGCGGGGCGCCGCACGAAGGCCGATCCGGTCGACCACGCTGTCGGCGTTCTCTGCTTCGCAAAGCGCGGCGACACGGTGCTCGAGGGTGATGACCTCGCGGAGGTGCACGCGCGGACCGACGAAACGGCCGAGCGGGCCGCGGCGGCGGTGCTGGCGGCCTATGAGATCGGCGACCGGGCGCCCGCCGACCACGGCATCGTGCTCGACATCGTGGCGTAGCGCCGTTAGACGCGCTGGAGGTGCGTGTCCTTGAACCCCGAGGGGTACTTCAGGCCGTAGCCGATCGCACGGTCGACCCCAATGTGCGTGACCCAGATCAGGGCAACCTGTACCGGAACGTCGGCACCGGCCAGCACGCCGACGACGCCGAGCGCGACCGGGACGGCATACGTGTGGGCCACGTCGTACGCGAGCGATCCGGCCACCGGGCCTGCGAGGTAGCCGAGCATCGAGAGATCCGGCGCCAGCACGAGGACGACGAGGAGCCACCACGGGTACCCGAGATGGAAGTAGAGCGCGAC
Source organism: Gaiella sp. (assembly GCA_035698965.1). GTDB lineage: Bacteria > Actinomycetota > Thermoleophilia > Gaiellales > Gaiellaceae > Gaiella. The sequence continues at coordinate 523 of DASSBI010000272.1, forward strand.
CGCGGCAACGGCGATCGCCGCACCTTCGACGTGCAGGAGAAATCCTGGGACACGACCGGCCACGCGCGGATCGTAGACCCCCGCGTGGTGTGGAAAGCCGCACCGCACGAGTACGGGTCGATCCCATCCGCGGAGCGACCCGGCCACGTTTGATGTCGTCAGCGGAGCGAGGAGGTGGAGCATGAGGGGTGACAGTCACGATGTCGACTCCGAGATCGTCCTGCCGGCCGGGATGGAGCTCGTCGTGCCTCCTGTCGCGGGGCCTACGAGTCCCGCCGCCGCCGATCGAGGCGAGGCCGAGCACGAAGCCTCCTGCGACACGCACGCGCTCAGTGCGGACGACGCGTCGCGCGAAGGGCGGCGACGACGGCCCGCGGCCTGACGGCGGGGGTCGTCGTCCGTACGATGCGGCCGTGCCCGAGCTGCCCGAGGTCGAGACCGTCCGCCGCCGGATCGCCCCGCTCGTCGAAGGCGCGACCATCGCGAGCGCCGAGATCGCCGACCCCAGGCTGACGCGGCCCATCTCACCAGCCCTCGTCGCGGATGCGCTCGTGGGTGAGCGGATCGCGGCCGTCGAGCGGCGCGGCAAATACCTCCTTTGGCGGTTGGGGAGCGGCAGGACGCTCGTGGTGCACCTCCGGATGACCGGCTCGCTGCTCCACTTCCCTGCAGGCGACGTTCCGGTCGACACCCACCGGCGCGCCACGCTGGCGCTGGACACGGGCGCCACCGTGGGGTACCGCGACGTGCGGCGCTTTGGCACCTGGGAACTCCTGGACAACGGCCATCTCAGGCCGTACCTCGCAGCGCGACTCGGGCCTGAGCCGCTGGCGCCGTCGTTCACGGGCGCGCGGCTCGCGCGCATCGTCGCGGGGCGGCGAGCGCCGATCAAGGCGGTTCTTCTCGACCAGCGCAGGATCGCGGGAATCGGGAACATCTACGCCGACGAGGCGCTCTGGCGCGCGCGGATCCACCCGCGGCGCCCCGCGGGCGAGCTCGACGCGCCGGAGATTGCGCGCCTGCACCGCGCGGTCCGCGCGGCCCTCCGGCGCGGTGTCGAGCTCAACGGCTCGACGCTCCGCGACTACGTGACGCCGGACGGCGAGGGCGGAGGGATGCAGCACGAGTTCCACGTGTACGGAAGGCTGGGGGAGCCGTGCGACCGCTGTGGGAGACCAATCGAGCGAATCGTCGTCGCCGGGCGCGGCACGTGGTTCTGTCCGCGCTGCCAGACGATGTGAGCTCCATCGCTTCGGGCATCGCCCGGAGAGGCGTTTAGGGCGCCTGCTCGAGGCCGGCAGCCTGGGCTCGAAGCTGTGGACGAATGGGCACGAACTCGGCGCTCTTTCGTTTCCCATTCGTCTGAGTTGTCCGGTTAGGCTATGAGCCGTGGGGAGGAGGTCGGCGGCCCTAGGCGTGGGGCGGTACGACATGTCGCGAACTGACAGGCCCGCGAAGTGCGGGCCCCCGATGTACCGGGGTTGGTGGGCGCAGACGTCCTCCGCGGCTGCGTTGGCGCAGGCTTCGACACATCGGTCGCATGGGCTGTGGCGGCCGTCGGCGGTCACGTGGTCGTCGCGTCTCATGCCTACACTCGAGGCATGGCCGTGCCGACGATCACCGAGGCGGTCGTGCTCCGGTCGTTCGCGTTCGGTGAGGCCGACCGCGTGCTCCACGTCTACAGCCTCGCGAGCGGTCGCGTCGGTGCGGTCGCGAAGGGCGTCCGGCGGACGAAGAGCCGGTTCGGCGGCCGGCTCGAGCCGTTCTCGCACGTCGAGCTGTCGATCCACCGCGGT
>DASSBI010000273.1:0-8238 GCA_035698965.1 Gaiella sp.
TGGGCGAGTCGAAGATGAGCGGCGCGATCGTCCTCGAGGCGATGCGGCAGGTGCCGGTGCTGCGCTGGAAGGCGCTCCGGGGGAGCGTGTAGTGCTCGACGTCACGGACGCGACGTTCGCCGCGGAGGTCCTCGAGTCGGAGATCCCGGTGCTCGTCGAGTTCACGGCGCCGTGGTGCCGGCCGTGCAAGGCGATCGAGCCCTTGCTCTTGGCGATCGGCAGCGAGCATGGGGAGCGCCTGCGACTCGCACAGCTCGACATCGACGTGAACCTCGGTGTGCCGGCGCGCTACGGCGTCCTCTCCCTGCCGACCGTGATGGTCTTCGTGGCCGGCGAGCCGGTGGAGGTCGTCCACGGCGCCCAGCCACGGCGCCGCTACGCCGACGCCGTCGCCCGCGCGCTGGCCGCCTAGTACCCTCGCGCCGTGGTCGAGACGGCCGTCATGGAGGAGCTGCTCGACGCGATCGGCGTGCGCCACCGGGCGCGGATCGCCGCCTGCTTCGCGCGCGACGCGAAGCTTCGCGCGCTGACGCCGCACCAGCTGCGGGAGCTGGACGGGCCGGAGGCGATCGCGGGCCAGTACGGGCACTGGCTCGATCCGCTCGAGTCGTTCGTCCTGGTCTCCGGCGAGGTCACGGCGATCGCGGACCGCGCAAGGCTCCGTTACCGGTTCCGCGGGCGCGATCCTGCGAAGGGCTGGCAGGAGAACGAGCACACCGCCTACGCAACGGTCGAGAACGGACGCGTGGTTGCGCTCAACCTCACCTGCGTCGGATTCCGACCTTCGGAGTTGCAGGGCTGACCGCAGCGCAGAGTTGGGACGTACTGCTCGCCGACACGGTCGAGCTGGCCTACCGCGGATCCGAGCCGGCGCGGCCGAGCCGGACGCAGCCCCTTCCGGCGGAGCTGCACCCGTCCGTCGTGGAGGCGCTCGCGCGTCGCGGCGTCACGGAGCTGTACGCGCACCAGGCGGAGACGTGGGAGGCCGCCTCGTCCGGCGAGAGCGCCGTCGTGACGACGGGAACGGCGTCGGGGAAGTCGCTCGCCTTCTCGCTCCCCGCGCTCGACGCGATCGCGCGCGAGCGCAGCGCGCGAGCCCTCTTCCTCTACCCGACCAAGGCCCTGGCACAGGACCAGGCGCGGTGGCTCGCCGGGCTCGGCCTTCCCGGGCTGCGGCCCGCGATCTACGACGGTGACACCCCGGTCGAGCAGCGGGCTCACGTGCGGCGAACCGCCAACGCGATCCTCACCAACCCGGACATGCTGCACGTCGGCGTGCTGCCGCACCACGACCGGTGGGGAGACGTGCTGCACAACCTCCGCGTCGTCGTCGTCGACGAGGCGCACGTCTACCGCGGGGTGTTCGGCTCGCACGTCGCGAACGTCCTGCGCCGGCTACGGCGGCTCGCGCTGGCCTACGGTGCCGACCCGCTGTTCGTGCTTGCCTCGGCGACGATCGCGAACGCGGGTGAGCTCGCCTCGCGCCTCACCGGCCTCGAGATGCGCGTCGTCGACAGCGACACGGCGCCGCGCGCAGAGCGCGACGTCGTCCTCTGGAATCCCGAGCTCCTCGACCGGGAGCTCGGCATCCGCGCGAGCCCGCTCGGGGACGCGTCGAAGCTTCTCGCAGAGCTGGTCGGCCGCGGCCTGCGCACGATCTGCTTCACGAAGAGCCGCAAGACCGCGGAGCTCGTCCATCGCTTCGCGAGCGACCGCCTCGACACCGCGACGGCACGGCGGCTTGCCCCCTACCGTGCGGGGTACACGCCGGAGCAACGCCGTGACATCGAGAGGAGGCTCGTCGACGGGGAGCTGCTCGGCGTGACGGCGACAGACGCGCTCGAGCTCGGGATCGACGTGGGCTCGCTCGACTGCGCGATCTCGGTCGGGTTCCCGGGCACCGTCGCGTCCCTGCGGCAGCAGTGGGGCCGCGCAGGGCGACGGTCTCGGGGGCTCGCGGTGCTCATCGCCAGCGAGGACGGGCTCGACCAGTTCTTCGCAGCCGAGCCGGAGGCGCTGCTCCGGCGGAGCGTCGAGGCGGCGCTGATCGACCCGTGGACGCCGCGGATCCTCGACGGGCACGTGCTGTCGGCCGCGTACGAGGGGCCGCTCACGCCCGCCGACGCCGCCGTGCTCGGGGCCGAGGCGCTCGAGCGAGCGGCCGTCCTTCCGGAGCTCGAGTCGACGCCTGCCGGCTACGTCTGGCGAGGGCGCGACACGCCGGCCGCACGGCTGTCGCTGCGGTCCGGCGACCCGGAGTCGTTCGTCATCGTGGACGAGTCGACCGGGACGTTGCTCGGCACGGCAGAGCGTGAGCGCGCCTTCTCGACGGTGCACACGGGTGCGGTCTACCTGCACCTCGGCGAGTCGTACGGCGTCACCGCCCTCGACCTCGAGACACGAACGGCGCTCGTCCGCCCGATCGCCGTCGACTGGTACACGCAGCCGCGGAAGGAGACCGAGACCTCGATCGTCGAGTCGCTCCGCAGCAGGCGCATCGCCGGCGTCGAGCTCCACCACGGGCGGATCGACGTCTCCGAGCAGGTCGTCGCCTTCCAGAGGAAGGCGATCGCCGACGGCAGCGTGATCGACACGACGCCGCTCGACCTGCCCGCGACGTCCTACGAGACCGAGGGCGTCTGGTTCTCTCCGGGCCCGCCGTTGCTCGCGGCCATCGACACGATGCCGACCCTCGTCTCGGCGCTCCATGCCGCCGAGCACGCGCTCATCTCGCTGCTGCCACTGTTCGCGATGTGCGACCGCTGGGACATCGGCGGCCTCTCGACGAACGTCCACGAGCAGACGGGACAGCCGACGGTGTTCGTCTACGAAGGGCACGCCGGAGGGGTCGGCATCGCGGAGCGCGGCTTCGACTGCTTCGCGGAGTGGGTGGCCGACACCGCGCGCCTTCTCGCGCGGTGCCCATGCCGGTCGGGCTGCCCGTCGTGCGTGCAGAGTCCGAAATGCGGCAACCTCAACGAGCTCCTCGACAAGGCGGCGGCACTGATCCTGCTCGAGCGCATGGGAGAGGCGGGGTGAAGGATTTCAGGGCGGGCACGCAGGGTCGCGGCCGCACGGCTAACGCGAAGAGGGCGGGAAATCGATACGAAGTCGGCGCGAAGTCGGCACAGACACGGCACCGGTTTGCTGCAATCGTTCCGGTAGGGGGGCTGCGTTCCCCCCGAGGGGCCGCTGGACCGAGTGCGGCGACGCACTGGCGGTCCCGCGATCAGCAAGGGCGCCGTCCGCGACCAGGCCTGCGCGCGCTTCCCGGGGCGGCGGTGTCGATTCCGGCCGTTCCCGATCGTCTTCCATCCGAGACCGGCTACACCGACTGAACGGAGGCACCCATGGAGTACCTGGCTCTGATCCACGCCGACCAGAGCGTGTGGGAGACGATGACCGGCCCCGAGCGTGACGCCGCATACGAGCAGTACGGCGAGTTCGCGGAGGCTGCGCGGGCCGCGGGCGTCCTCGTCGGCGGCGAGGAGCTCGCCTCGACCGCGAGCGCTACGACCGTCCGTGTCCGCGACAATCAACGGCTCGTCACCGACGGGCCGTACGCCGAGGTGAAGGAGGCGCTCGGGGGCTTCTTCATCCTCGACTGCGCGTCCTTCGACGACGCGCTCGACTGGGCCGCGCGGATTCCCGCGGCCGAGCACGGCGCTGTCGAGGTCCGTCCCGTCCACGTCGACACGGAGGCCTGACGTGAAGTACGCGATGCTCGTCTACGGCGACCAGTCGGCATGGGCGCAGCTCGAAGAGGAAGAGGCCGCCCGCCTGCGCTCGGAGTCGATGCCGCGCTGGCTCGCGCTCTTCGAGGAGATGGGGAAGGCCGATCCGGCAGTGGAAGGCCGCGAGCTCGAGGCGGCATCCGACGCGAAGGTCGTCCGTGTCGTCGACGGCGAGCGTGTCGTCACCGACGGCCCGTTTGCCGAGACGAAGGAGCAGATCGGCGGTCTCTTCGTGACGACGCTACCCGACCTCGACGAGGCAATCCGTATCGCCGCGCTGGTTCCGGCGGCGGAGACCGGCTCGCTCGAGATTCGGCCCATCGTGGAGCGCTGACCACGTCCCTCGAGGCCACGTTCAGGGAGGAATGGCCTCGTGCGGTCGGGATCCTCACCCGCGTCCTCGGCGACCTCGAGCTCGCCGAGGACGCGGTGCAGGACGCCTTCGCGAAGGCGATCGAGCGTTGGCCAGGCGACGGCACGCCTCGCTCGCCCGGCGCCTGGATCATCTCGACTGCCCGCAACGGCGCGATCGACAGGATTCGGCGCGAGCGGACGTTCGCCCGCAAGGCGGAGCTCCTGGCGCGGCTCGAGGCCGTCCCAGGCGAGGAGGACGCGGAGGTGAACACGATCCCGGACGAGCGCCTCGCACTCCTGTTCACCTGCTGCCACCCGGCGCTCGCGGTCGAGGCACGGATCGCGCTGACGCTGCGCGAGGTAGGCGGCCTGGAGACGCGCGAGATCGCCCGGGCGTTCCTCGTCGCGGACCCGACGATGGCGCAGCGCCTCGTGCGCGCGAAACGTCGTGTGCGCGACGCCGGGATCCCGTTCCGTGTCCCGCCCGACGATCTGCTTCCGGACCGTGTCCCGGACGTCCTCCACGTCCTCTACCTCGTCTTCAACGAGGGATACGCGGCGACGGCCGGCCCGACACTCGTGCGCGGCGACCTCTGTGCGGAGGCCATCCGGCTTGCCAAGCTCCTGTGCATCCTGATGCCCGACGAGCCCGAGGCGCTCGGACTCCTGGCGCTCCTCCTGCTCCAGGACGCGCGCCGCGAGGCACGCGTCGGGCCGGACGGAGAGCTCATCCTGCTCGCCGACCAGGACCGGACGCTGTGGGACCGCCGGGCGATCGACGAAGGGCTCCGCGTCCTGCGTCGCGCCGAGGCACACCGGCGACCCGGCCGGTACCAGCTCCAGGCGGCGATCGCCGCCGGGCACGCCGAGGGCACGGATCCTCGGACGATCGCCGCGGTCTACGACGCGCTGCTCGAGATCGATCCGTCGCCCGTCGTCAGGCTGAACCGGGCGGTCGCCGTCGCGCTCGCCGGTGATGTGGGGAGGGGCCTCGATCTGATTGACGGACTCGAGGAGCTCGAGGGCTACGCCTACCTCCACGCCGCACGTGCCGACCTCTTGCGACGCCTCGGCCGGAGCGACGAGGCCGCCGAGAGCTACCGAAGCGCGCTCGCGCTCACCGATAACGTCACGGAGCGCCGCTTCCTCGAGCGTCGACTCCGAGAGGTCGAGCGCCAGGGCGTGGACGGCCGGTGACTGCGACCTCCCGCGATTCCGCCGTGCGATGGTAGGACGTGATGCCGGAACGGCGTGAGGCAGCCGGAGGGACACTCGTCGTCGGCGGCGGCTTCGCGGGCGCGTACGTGGCGCGACTCCTCGGGAAGCGCCGCGCGACGATCGTCAATCCCGACAACTTCATGCTCTACACGCCGCTCCTGCCCGAGGCTGCGGCCGGGACGCTCGAGCCTCGTCACGTCGTCGTGCCGCTGCGTCAGATGTGCCCGCATGCCGAGCTCCTACTCGGACGGGCGGTGACCAGGGATCCCGATCGACGGACGGTCGTCGCGGAGACACTGGGCGGGACGTTCGAGATCGCGTACGAACGGCTTGTCGTCGCGCTCGGCGCCGTGCCGAGGACGTTCCCGATTCCGGGCCTCGCCGAGCACGGCCGCGGCTTCAAGGACGTCGCCGACGCGATCGCCCTGCGTAACCACCTGCTGCGCTCGCTCGAGTCCGCGGCCGCGCGACTCGATCGCGCCGAGGCCGAGCGCGACCTCGGCTTCGTCTTCGTCGGCGGCGGGTATGCAGGCGTCGAGGCCCTCGCGGAGCTGAACGACCTCTCGCACGCGGCCGTCCACCGCTCCTATCCGACGCTTCGCGACGTCCGTCAGCGCTGGGTGCTCGTCGACGCGGCTCCGGCGATCCTCTCCGAGATCCCACGGAAGCTCGGCGAGTACACGCAGCGCAACCTCGAGCGACGAGGGATCGAGATCCATGTCGGCACGACGCTCGCGTCCTTCGACGAGCGAGAGGCGGTGCTCGCCGACGGCACGCGGATCCCGGCGCGAACGCTCGTCTGGGCAGCCGGTGTCCGTCCCAGCCCGCAGCTCGCGACGCTCAGCCTCCCGCTCGACGAACGAGGACGCGTCCCCGTCGACGCGACGCTGCGCGTAGAGGGCGCCGAGGATGTGTGGGCGCTCGGCGACTGTGCTGCGGTGCCGAACGTGCGGACGCCCGGTCGCTTCGACCCGCCGACGTGTCAGCACGCGCTCCGCCAGGCGCGCAGGCTCGCCAAGAATATGAAGGGCACGCCGGGGCCGTACGGCTACCGGATGCTCGGCCAGGTCGCGACGCTCGGCCGATACAAGGGCATCGCCGAGCTCCCCGGCGTACGGCTCCGCGGCTTCCTCGGCTGGTTCGTCGCGCGGACGTACCACCTCTACGCGCTGCCGACGTTCCGCCGCAAGACGCGCGTCGTCGCCGACTGGACGGTGTCGCTCTTCTTCCAGCGCGACATCGTCGAGCTCTCCGCCCTGGGCCATCCGCGGCACCTCGACCCGTGACGGACGTCGGCCTGCTCTACGGCCTGCGGCTCGGGACGCCGCGACTCGAGCTACGGCTCGGGAGCCGGGCCGAACTCGAGGCGCTCGCCGAGGTCGCGAAGGCGGGCGTCCACCGGCCTGAAGAAATGCCGTTCGCCGTCCCGTGGACCGACGCGAGCGCCGACCCCGGCTTCGTCACCGACTTCGTCGCGCACCACGAGCGGACGCTTGCCGCTTGGACGCCCGAAGACTGGAGACTGAACCTTCTCGCCTTCCGCGACGGCGCGCCGGTCGGCTCGCAAGCGCTCCGCGCGACCGGCTTCTCGGTCGACCGCACCGTCGGCACCGGGTCGTGGCTCGGCTCCGCCAGCCAGGGTCGCGGGCTCGGGACGGAGATGCGGGCAGCGGTGCTCGAGCTCGCGTTCGGCCCCCTCGCCGCACGCGCAGCGCAGTCCGGGTGGCTCGAGGGCGGCGCGGCCCAGTCCGCCGGCGTGTCGGCGCGGCTCGGCTACCGGGAGGTCGCTACCCACCTGGAGCGGCCCCGCGGCGAGCCCGTCGTCCATCACGACCTGCTGTTGGCTCGCTCGGATTGGACGTGCCCGATTCGCGTCGAGGTCGAGGGCGTCGACGCATGCCTCGCGCTGTTCGGCGCCGCACCGAACGCGTAACAAGCGCCGAGCGTCCGTGTCCCGCGCCTACAGTGCCGCTCATGGCGAACGAGACCGCGAACGACGGACTGCCCTCCTCCTCGGCGCCCTTCGGCGTGCCGGAGCTCCTCGAGCTCGTCGTCGGCGCGCGCCGTGTGCTCGATGTCGGCTGCGGCTCCGGGCGGCTCACGGTCGCCCTCGCCCGGGCCGGGGCAGAGGTGACGGGCATGGACACGAACGCGGAGCGGCTCGCCGACGCGGAACGCTTCGCCGAGAAGGCAGACGTGCGGCTCACGCTCGTCGAGGCGGACATGGAGACGCCGCTGCCTTTCGCGGATGCGTCGTTCGATGCCGTGACGAGCAGGCTCTCGCTGATGATTCCCCGAGACGCCGTCCCCACGCTGCGTGAGCTCGGGCGCGTGCTCGGGCCGCGGGGGCGCATCGCGACCGTGGTCTGGGCGGCGTTGCCGGAGAACCCGTGGTTCGACGCGGCTCGCGAGGCGGTGCGCGCCGTCCTCGGCGACGAGCGCGCGTCTTTCGCCCGCGCCTTCGGGCGGCTCGGCAACCCTCGCGATGCGGAGCGGGCGCACCGGGCAGCGGGGTTCGACGACGTCGAGGGGCGGCTCCTGCGCGAACACATCGTCCGGGCGGACGCCGCCGAGCACTGGCGGGTGCTCGCGACGGAGAACGGGCACTTTCGCCGGATCGACGCCGCGCTCGGCGAGCAGGAGTGCCGTGTCCTGGTCGCCGAGTTGGAGGCGCGGCTCGCGCCGTACCGCGTCGGCGATGGCCTCGAGCTCCCGCGCACGCTCGTGCTCGTGACCGGCCGGCGCCCCGAGTAGCGACGTCGAGCTCAGCGAACGGCGCGGAGGGCGGCAGCGAGCGACTGGCCGCCTTCGAGCACGCGCGCGAAGAGATCGCCTTCGCGGCCGACGCGGTCGAGGACGACGTCCATCGTGAAGGCGTGGATGTCGAGCCCCGGCACGACCTCGTCCCAGCGGAGCGGCGTCGAGACGGGCG
>DASSBI010000274.1:0-5582 GCA_035698965.1 Gaiella sp.
CCGGCTCGCCCGGCGCCGCCTTCGCGTGTCGACACAGATAAACGCGCACGGGAGCCGAGGATAGTCGGCCCTCCCTGCCGCGGCGCCGCAAGGGCTCCCCGGCTATAACCCGCGCGTGGCCGCCTACCGCTACGTCGTCGCTGACGTCTTCACCGACACGCCTCTCACCGGAAACCAGCTTGCGGTGTTCACCGACGCCCGCGGCCTCGACGACGCGACGATGCAGGCCCTCGCGCTCGAGATCGGGTTCTCCGAGACGACGTTCGTGTTGCCGCCGGAGCAGGGCGGGACCGCCCGGATGCGGATCTTCAACCCTCGTCACGAGATGCCGTTCGCCGGGCATCCGACGCTCGGCACGGCGTTCGTCCTCGGCGCGCCGTTGCAGCTCGGCGTCATCGCGCTGGAGACGGGCGTGGGGATCGTTCCCGTCACGCTCGAGCGCGACGAGTCGGGACGGATCGTCTTCGGGCGGATGACACAGCCCGTGCCGCGCGTGGAGCCGGTCGAGGCGCCCGAGGTGGTGCTCGCGGCCGTCGGCGCGGAGCGCTCGCTGCTGCCGATCGAGCTCTACGACAACGGCGCGCGGCACATCGTGGTGACGCTCGAGGAGGCGGAGCTCGGCGGACTCGGGCCCGACGGGGAGGCGATCGCGACGTTCGGTATCACCGGCGTCAACTGTGTCGCCGGCGCCGGATCGTCGTGGCGCAGCCGGATGTTCTGGGAGCACGGCGAGGATCCCGCGACCGGCTCGGCCGCCGGCCCGATCGCGTGCCACCTCGCACGCCACGGCCTGGTCGGCTGGGGCGACGAGATCGTCATCGCCCAGGGCGTGGAGATGGGGCGGCCCTCCGCCCTCCACGCGCGCGCGGAGGGCGGAGCTGGCCTGATCGACGCGGTCGAGGTCGGCGGCAGCGCCGTCGTCGTCGCCCGCGGCGAGTTCCGGATCTAGGCTCCGAACTTCGCGGCCAGCTGGCCCAGCTCGTCGTCGGACGGCACCTGCCCGCCCGGCGTCAGGCCGCTGACGACCTGGGGCACGACCTGCGCGAGCACGTCCGCAGCCTGGTCCTCGGAGATCCCGGTCTGCCGGGCGACGCGCTTGACCGCGTCCTCGCCGACGATGCCCCGAATGTCCTGCCCGCTCACCGGCTGGTTCGGTCCGCCGCCGACCCAGGAGTCGGCCTGCGCGCTGAGCCCGTTCGCGTGGGCGTTCTGAACGAGGTTCGACAGACCGCCGCCCTTCAGAAGCTTGCCGAGGAGCGGCCCGAGCGCGGCCGCGAGCGCGTCGAGATCGAGGCCGCCCGGCGCCGCGGTTCCGGGGCTGCCGCCGGAGCCGCCGCCTCCGAGCAGGCCGCCGAGGATGTCCTGCAGCCCGCCGCTGCTACCGCCTCCACCGGAGGAGCCGCCTCCGAGAAGTCCGCCGAGCAGGTCCTCGAGGCCACCGCCGCCCTGGCCGCTACCGCCGTCGCTCTTCGTCAAGCTCCCCAGCAGATCGTCGAGTCCACTCATCCGTGATTCTCCCTCGGTCGTGGAGCCTCCATCCTCCCACAAGGCGCTCAACCGAACGCGACGGCCGTGATCGAGGGCAGCTCCACCGCGAGCGCCGTCCAGAAGCGCCCTCCGTCACGCGACACGTGGAGGCGCTCGGCCGTCGCGAACGCTACGAGATCCGGATGTTCGGGTGAGATCGCGACGTCGACTCCGGAGCCGAGCCCCGCACCGGCCTCGCGCCACGTGATGCCGCCGTCGTTCGAGACGACGAGCGGCGGGCGCCGGTCAACCACGGCCACCACCGTCGAGCCGTGCGCCGCGGCCGCGACGACGAGCGGGAGATCGACGTCGGGCCCGTCCGTGACGACGACGTCGTCGACGAGCTCGGCGTCCTCCTCCTCGTCGACGTCCACCGCGACGGTGCCGAGGGCACAGGCGACGAGCAGCCGGCTCACCGGACGGAGATGAGCTCGACGACGTCGTGTGCGGCGCGCCCGGCCGCCGCCACCGGATCGAGGCCGCTCACTCGGCCGTCCACGTAGACGAGGGAAAACGCGTCGCCCGCGCCGGTCGGGTCGACCGGACCGTCCGCGACCCGCGGCGGGACCGCCGTCATCGCCCCCCCGACGACGACCCGCGCGCCCTGCGACCCGAGCGTGAGCAGAACCTCGGGCACGCCGAGCGTCTCGAGGTGCTCGAGGTCGAGCCCTCCAGCCAGGAGCTCTCCCTCCTCCTCGTTCAGCTTCAGGACCGTGAGGTCGCGAAGCAGCGCCTGGCTGATCTCCGCGTCCTCCCGGAGTGGCCCCGTCTCGGCGACGCGCGTGATGCCCTGTGCGTCGAGCAGCAGCCGCCGGCCCTGCCCGGCGAGCGCATCGGCGGCGGAGGTATCGAAGTGCGAGCGCAGGAGGCCGCCGACGAGCACCCACTCGCAGCCGTCGAGGGCTTCGCCCGCCCAGCCCTCGATGTCCGCGGCCGTCCACGGGTCGCCGACTGCGTCCACTGTCATGACCCGCGTGTCGCCCTCGTAGTGGAAGCTGAACCCCGTCGTCTCCGCCGCGTCGACGCAGGTCACCGGGAAGCCGAGCGCCTCGAGCGGGCTCAGAACGATCGCGCGGTCGCTCGGTGCGCAGCGCGTGGCGACGACGACGTCGGTCCCGAGCCGCGCGGCGGCCCGCGCGGCGTGGAAGACGCCGCCGCCGGGCCGCGGCTCGCCGCCGGCGACCCGGTCGACCGAGAGGTTGCCGATCAGGCCGATCGCGCTCACGCGCGAGCGGCTCCCGCCCCGACCCGCCCGGTTGCGGCCGACACGACGAGGGCGAGCCCGAACGAGACGACGAAGCTCGGCAGCGTCGCGCCGATCCCCCACGTCGGCGGGTCGAGTCGCTGCACCTGGTCGACCCACCACGCAGGCCCGGTCGGCGAGAGCCACTGGTAGGCAGCGAATCCCGCGATCCACGCGCAGACGAGCCCGACCCTGACCGGCTCTCGCCCGAAGACGTCCTCGGGGCCGTACTGCCGCCCGCTCGCGAGCCAGTCCGCGAGCAGCACCGCGAACAGCGGGACGAAGAACGAGCCGAGCAGGAACAGGAACGACTGGAAGCTGCCCAGCGCGAGCACGAGCGCGCCGATCGTGCCGACGGTGGTCGTGAGGACGACCAGGAGACGCTGCGGGATCGCCGGGAAGAGGTTCTGGAGCGAGACGGCGCCGGAGTACGCGTTGGCGAACGCCTCGTCGGTCTCGGCGACCGTCAGCGCGACGAGGACGAGCAGTGCCAGGAGCCCACCCGCCGCGACGGCGGCCGGAAGCGCCGCGGCGTCGGCGACGTCGCGTGTCAGCAGGATGACCGCGCCGAGCGCGAGGAGCAGCGCGTCGGGGACGAAGTAGCCGATGCCCGTCCCCCAGAACGCTGCGCGCGGCGTGCGGGCGAAGCGTGTGTAGTCGGCGGCGAGCGGAATCCACGAGACGGTGACGCCGACGACGATGTCGATCCCCTGCCAGGTCGAGAGCCCGCCCTCTCCGGGCCTCGACCACGCCTCCTCGAGGCCGCCGCCCGTGAGCGCCCACCAGGCGAGGTACGCGACCGCGAGCGGAACGACCCACACCGCGACCCGCCGGATAACGGTACGGACGACGCCGATCGGGCCGAGCAGGCCCATCGCGAGCGCGGCCGCACCGAACACGATCGTCCAGGCCCAGCGCGCCTCGAAGCCGAGAAGCTGATCCGAGAGCGCCGCCGCGGCCGTTGCGATCACGAGCAGCTCGAAGACCGTCCAGCCGAGGCACTGCACGACGTTGATCGCGGTCGGCAGGTACGAGCCACGCTCGCCGAGCGGAGCTCGCATCAGCACCATCGCCGGGACACGCGCCTGTGCCCCGATCGCGCCCGCAACCGCGAGCATCAGGTTCCCGACGAGGCATCCCACGAGGATCGCGCCGAGCGCCGTCGGCAACGAGAGCGCCGGCACGAGCACCGCTCCGGCGACGATCACGAGCAGCGAGACGCCGAGGTTCCCCCACAGGAGGCCCATGTCGACCCCGCCGAGCACGCGCAGCCTCTCCGGGACGGGCTCGATCCCCCAGGACGTCTCGCGCTCGGTCACGAGCGGCGAGGGTACCGCCGGGGGCTGGCGGGCGTGGCTTCGGCCTCGCCTCCTTGCCGACCTCAGGCCGACGCGAACCGACCGCGGATGCGGACGAGCCCGGGGTGGTCCGTCCCGTGCACGACCCGCTCGACCGCGCAGACGAACAGCGTGTGCGTCCCTGCCGGCACCTCGTCGTGCAGAGCGCATTCGAGCCAGCCGAGCGCGTCGGAGAGAAGCGGGGAGCCGACCGAAGGCTCGGTCGCGATTCCCTCCCACATGCCGATCGGCGGCACGCCGCGGGCGAAGTGCTCCGCGAGGCTCTCCTGTCCGGCTGCCAGGAGCGAGACGGCGCATCGCCCCGCCTCGCGCAGCAGCTCGTGCAGCGCCGCTCCCCGCGCGACCGAGAACCCGACCAGCGGCGGCTCGAGCGAGAGCCCGACGAGCGTCGCGACCGTGAGCCCGACCCGCTGCCCACCCGAGTCGACCGTGACGACCGCGACGCCGCTCGGGAAGCGGCCGAGCAGCGCGCGGAGCTGATCGCCGTTGGTGTCCGACTTAAAGTCGGACACCCGCTGCCAGCTTGCGCAACACGTAGGGGAGGATGCCGCCGTGGCGGACGTACTCGCGCTCGCGCGGGGTGTCGAGCCGCAGGATCGCGCGGAACTGCTTCTCGTCCGCGCGGACGGTGACCTCGCGTGCCTCGCCGCCGGAGACCCCTGTGACGGAGAACACCTCGCGCCCGGTCAGCCCGAGCGACTCGCGGCTCTCGCCGGGGAGGTACTGAAGCGGAAGGACCCCCATCATCAGGAGGTTCGAGCGATGGATCCGCTCGTAGCTCTCCGCGATCACGGCCTTCACCCCGAGCAGATTCGGCCCCTTCGCCGCCCAGTCGCGCGAGGACCCGGAGCCGTACTCCTTACCGGCGAGCACGATCGTCGGCACCCCGTCGCCGATGTAGCGCTCGGCCGCCTCGAAGATCGTCGTCTCCTCGCCCGAGGGCAGGTGCACCGTCCAGGTTCCCTCCGCCTCCCGGACGAGCAGGTTCCGCAGGCGGACGTTCGCGAAGGTTCCGCGCACCATCACCTCGTGGTTACCGCGCCGTGAGCCGTACGAGTTGAACTCCTTGCGCTCGACACCGTGCTCGACGAGGTAGCGACCCGCTGGCGACTCCGGCTTGATCGAGCCGGCCGGCGAGATGTGGTCGGTCGTGACCGAGTCGCCGAGCGAGACGAGGCAGCGCGCGTCGTGGATGTCGTCGACGGTCGCCGGCTCCGCGGTCATGCCCTCGAAGTACGGCGGCTGCCTCACGTACGTCGACGCGTCGTCCCAGGCGAAGACGGAGCCCTCCGGCACCGGCAGTTCGCGCCACTCCGGGTCGCCGGTGTAGACGTCCGCGTAGGTGCGCTCGAACATCTCGCGGCCGATCGCGCCCTCGACCGTCTCCCGTACCTCCTGCGGCGACGGCCACACGTCGGAGAGGAACACGGGCTCGCCGTTGGCGGTGTGCCCGA
>DASSBI010000275.1:0-3356 GCA_035698965.1 Gaiella sp.
CACGTTCCGGCGGATCGAGAGCTCGGCGACGGGGATGACGCCCTCGGACTTGTAGCCGATGTCGACCAGCACCTCGTCCTTGTCGACACGCACCACCGTCCCGTGGACCACCTCCCCTTCGTTGATCGTCGGGAAAGTGCCGTCGTAGTCGGGGATCAGCTCCCCGTCAGGGCCGGTCGTCCAGACGCCGGCTTCGGGTTGGGTGGGTGTCTCGAGTGTGTGGTTGCTCATCGGAGCGCGGAGTATAGCGGGGCATTCGCCGCGCGAATGTCCTAGAAATCCGGCATGCGCGTCACCTTGATTCGCAACGCAACGGTCATCCTGGAGGTCTCCGGACGGCGAATTCTGGTCGATCCGATGCTCGATCCCGCCCGGGCGCGGCCGCCGATCGAGAACACGGCGAATCCGGTGAACAACCCCACGGTCGAGCTTCCGTTTCCCGTCGAGGAGGTCCTGCGGGGGGTCGACGCGGTGCTCGTGACGCATCGGCATCGCGACCACCTCGACGGGACGGCGGAGCGGCTGCTGCCGCGGGACGTGCCGACGTTCTGCCAGCCGGACGACGCGTCCGCGCTCTATGACCTCGGGCTCGATGCGCGTCCGGTCGGCGACACGCTCGACTGGAACGGCCTTGCGATCCGTCGCGTGCCGGGCCGTCACGGCTCGGGCGCGATCGCCGAAGCTCTGGCGCCGGTGAGCGGCTTCGTCCTCGACGACCTCTACCTCGCGGGCGACACGGTCTGGTACGAGGACGTCGCGGCGACGATCGAGCGGTTCTCTCCGCGCGTCGCGATCGTCAACGCGGGTGGCGCGTCCTTCCTCGAAGGCGGGTTGATCGTGATGGGGATCGACGACGTGCGGGAGGTCGCCTCACGCGTCCCCGTCGTCGTCTGCGTCCACATGGAGGCGCTCAACCACTGCTTCCTGTCGCGCGCCGACCTCGCGGCCGCGGTCCCGGGGGTCGTGATCCCCCGGGACGGCGAGACGATCAACATTGGGTGAGGGACAGGCTCCAGCCTGTCCCTCACACCGTTTCGGCGCCCGGCAGCTCGAGAGCCGCCGGACGCCTCGCATGTACCTACGGCGTGAAAGGCCCGACGATCCGGCCTTCGACAGCCGGGTTCACGGGCGAGTTTGCCGTGACGTAGTCGATCGAGACGTCGAGCAGCGCGTCGCCGGGCTGCAGGACGTCCGTGCCCTGGGTGAAGACGGTGTAGCCGTCGCCACCCGTGTACATGAAGTCGTTCGTGACGAACCGAACGGGGTCGGTGGGCCCGATCGGCGTCGCCGGACCCGCGATGCCCTGCGGGGTCTTCCACATCCCGGTCACGACCGGAGTCGCGCCGTTGCAGCTGTAGGTCACCTTCAGCCCCGAGACCTGCGGGAACCGGCCGGTGCCGCCTGCGAAAAGCGGATCGCAGGACGGCGTGAACCCGTTCACGAAGGCCTGACGCAGCTGGTCGCCGGTGAGGGTGAGGATCGTCGTGCGGTTGCCGAACGGCAGCACGGCGAACATCTCGCCCCAGGTGATCTGACCAGGCTGCTCGCCCGCGGCCGGGGGCGTGAACACGAGGTCGGCGCGGAGGCCACCCGAGTTCGTGTAGGCCGCGTCGACGCCGGGGTACTTCAACCGCATCGAGTCGGCGACGAGGTTCCCCATGGCGGACTCGAAGAGCCGCGTGGGTGCGCGGCGGATGTCCGCCACCTGCGTCCCGATCACCTTGTTGCGGAGCACCGCCGTCTTGGCGTTCGCGTCGTCCACGATCGCCTGCACGTCCGAGCGTGCAGAGACGCCGAGGTTCTTCGCGACGCGCGTTGCGCCGCCGGCCCACTGGACGTCCCCGCCCTGGACCATCAGCTGGAGGACGGAGTAGCTCGTCCCCGCGTTGATGCCCTCGACGATGAGGATGTTCCCGCGCATCAGGTTCGAGATGCGATGGGTGTGGCCGACGATCATCGCGTCGACGGTCGTGTCGGCCAGAGCGTCGGCGATCCCCAGGATCGGCCCGACCCAGGGTGTGCCGACGAAGTTGCCGACGGTGTTCTCACCCGTGTTGGTTCCCTGGTGGATGACCACGACCTGGACACGCACACCGTCCGCGCGGAGGCGCTCCGACTCGGCCTTGATCCTCGACGCCTCGTCGAGGAACTCGAGACCCGCCGTCGCGCCCGCGGAGACGAGCTCCGGCGTGTTCTTGAGCTCGGCACCGATCACGCCGACCTTGACGCCGTCGATGGTGAACACCTTCGAGGGCGTCACCCACGAGGGCGCCTTGCCGGTTGCCTTCTCGACGATGTTCGTCGCCAGGAACGGGAACTTCGCCCGCGCCTGGTGCCGGAGCAGCCGCTCGACGCCGTAGTCGAACTCGTGGTTGCCGTACGACGTCGCGTCGAGGCCCCACGCATTCTCGATGTCGATCGCGGGCATGTCCTCGAGCAGAGCGGAGTTCGGCGGCGAGGCGCCGACGTTGTCACCACCTGCCAGCAGGAGGCCCGGCTTCGGGAGCGCCGCGAAGTCCTCGTCGAACAGCGTCGCGAGGAAGGCGCCGCCGCCGACCGTCTGCGCGATGCCGTCGAACGTGAGCGTCGTGGGCTCGAGCTGGCCGTGGAAGTCGTTCAGCCCGATGATCGAGAGCGGCTTGTACGCGTTGGCGCCCTTGACGACGTCGAGCAGAACCCGTCCCTGGCTCTGCTGCGGCTCGGCGATGCCGAGCATGAACGCGAGCGTCGGCGCCAGGTCGATCGTCCGTGCCGAGACCTCGCCCTTCGCGATCCCCTCGCCCCCGGCGAGGAACGTCGCGCGCATGTTGATGTTCGCCGGGAGATCCTGGACGGCGGGGACGTAGCCGTGCTGCCCGAAGAACTGGGACGGCGCGACCAGCGTGCCCGGTGTCTCCGCGTCGAACTGGTACGGCGGGAACGAGAACGCGACCACGTCGCCGGTTCTCGTCGGGTGGGCCATGTCCGCCGTCGAGCTCGGCCCGTTCGGGATGTACCGCGCCTCCGCCTTCGTGAACACGCGGTCGATCATCTTCCAGCCCTCGGGCTGCCCGTCGTGCGTCCAGTCCTTCGTGTCGACGAGGCCCTGGTACTTCGCCTTGATCGCAGCCACCGTGCCGGCGGCGTCGGCCGCAGCGACCTGCGTGAGCCCGCCGCCTGCGGGGTCGCGGCCGGCGAGGTTCAGGTAGATCTGGACGGTTCCGCCGGCCCAGCACGCCTTGGCCTTGCCGATGGTCTCGCCCGTCGCAGGCCGGCAGTTGGAGGTCTGCGGCTTCGAGAGCAAGCCCATCTCCACGAGCGGCTGGCTCGCGTCGATCGCGAGGAACTGCGGCGCAAAGCCGTGGTCCGAGGCGACG
>DASSBI010000276.1:0-4455 GCA_035698965.1 Gaiella sp.
GTACGCGGGCTGGGCGGACAAGCTGGCGCAGGTGCTCGGCGGCGCCAACCCCGTCGCCGGCCCGTACTTCAACTTCACGCTGCCCGAGCCGACGGGCGTCGTCGCCGTCGTCGCACCCGACGAGCCGGCACTCGACGGGCTGGTCGCCCGGGTCGTGCCGGCGCTGGTCGGCGGGAACGCGGTCGTGGTTGTTGCATCCGAAGCCCACCCGCTGGCTGCGATCGAGCTCGCCGAGGCCGTGGCGACATCCGACGTGCCGGGCGGCGTGGTCAACATGCTCACCGGCCTCCGCGCCGAGCTCGCGCCGGTGCTCGCGGCGCACATGGACGTGAACGCGATCGACGTCACGGGAGCCGACGGGGATGTCGCTGCGCTCGAGGTCCTCGCCGCGGAGAACGTGAAGCGGGTCGTCCGAGCGCGCGAGGACCGGAGCCCCTGGGAGGTCGGAGCTTTCATGGAACTGAAGACGGTCTGGCACCCGATCGGGCGCTGAGCGACTCGCGGGCGTCGGCATTTCGACGCGTTTCGCGCCATCGCCCTCTCCGGGGCACCCCAACCCACCACCCGCTGCAGATTCTATCGTTCTCGTCGCCTGACTTGGCGACGAAACTGTGCCAACTCTGTGCCAACTTCGTGACCCCGATCTAGTCGTCGTTGTGCCGCTCTGCGGCCAGCTCCGCCCGTCGCAGTCACTCCGCGGCCGCACGAGCGGAGAGCAGCTCCTCCACGGCATCCGCCGCGGCCTCGATCCTCCGCTCCAACGGGCCATCGACGAGAAGCCACGGGCCACCGCTCGCTCGTGCATGGTCGAGGTACCGCTCGTGCATCCAGCGCCGCTGCTCCTCGAACTCGCGGACGCCGTCGTGCCGCCACGGGACGTCGAGCCCGCAGACGACGAGCAGGTCGTACGTCCGGTGGGCGAGATCGTCGAACGCCGTTGCCGGGACGCCGAGGTAGAGCTCGTGGAAGACCGCCGTCGTGAACGCGTCCGTGTCGGAGAACACGACGCGGTGCGCGAGCGTCGCGAGGAAGTCCTCGTACCAGCAGTGCATTCGCGCGATGTGCGTGAACTCCCAACTCGTCCACGGTGCATCGTGCGGACGGCCGATCTGGGTGTACGGCCGCCCGTACTCGGGGTTCCACACGGTTTCGAAGCGCTCGGCGAGCGCCTGGGCAAGGGTCGACTTGCCGGTGGACTCGGCTCCGAGCAGGCACACGCGTGCGACCTCCGTCACGGTGGGCGAGCCTACGCGATCCCGGGCGCCGGATAGCATCCGCGTCCGTGACCCACCGGCGACTGAGCCAGGCGATTGCAGAGGGCGACGGTATCTCCGTTCTCGTGCACGTCCGTGATGCCGACGGTGCCCGGCGCGCCGAGCAGAGCGGCGCCGAGGGCATCGTCATCAGCGCTGCCGACGCGGACGTGCGGCCCCACACACTGCTGCCCCTTCTCGCCTACGGCCCCGAGCCCGAAGCCGCCGCCGCGGCCGATGCGGTCGTCCTCCAGGCGGCCGACGAGGAGTCGCTGCATGCGCTGGCGGAGCGCTGCGCGGAGCTCGGCCTCGAGGTCGTCGTCCGCGTGAGAGACGACGATGAGCTCGGTCACGCGCTCGAGCACGTCGATCCCGAGATCGTGCTTCTGACCGCTGACACGGCGGAGGAGGAGCAGTCGCAGCTCGACCGGGTGCTCGAGCTGCTCCCGGACGTGCCGGCGGGGAAGCTCGCGATCGCCGAGCTGGTCGACGCGTCACGCGAGGACGTCGAGGAGCTCGAGCGCGCGGGCATCGACGCCGTCCTCGTCGCCGGGGACGTGGAAGCGCTCGTCGGCGACGGCGTCCCGGACGTCTAGGGCTCGCGCTGGCGCTCCTGCGTCGGTCTCTCTCGGCCGCCGAGCTCGCGGCGCTCGGGGTGATCCTCGCTGGCGCGGCCACCCTCAGGATCGTCGGCTCGGGATCGGGGCTCCCGCTCCCACTGCTCAACCCCGACGAGACGAATATCGTCCCGCGCGCCTGGGACGTCGTGCACGGCGGCGGCCTCGATCCAGGCTGGTACGACTATCCGAGCCTGATCTTCCTGGCGCTCGCGCCGACCCAGATCGGCTTCGACGAGCCCTCGTACGGCGCAGCTCGGGTCGTGGCCGTTTTCGTCGGGATCCTCGGCGTCGCCGCGGCATGGTGGCTGGGGCGCGTCGCCTACGGCACGACGGCCGCGCTCACGGGCGCCGTCGGCGTGGCCGTCGCGACGACCGGCGTTGCCTACTCGCGCATGGCCGTGACCGACGTGTTCCTGACGCTCGGCGTCACCGTGACTCTCGCGCTTCTCGTCTCGGGCCGGATCGAGTGGGCCGGTCTGGCCGCGGGGCTCGCGGCATCCGCGAAGTACCCCGGCGTGATCCTCGTCGTCCCGATCGTCGTGGCGGGGCTCGGCGCCTGGCGGCGCGTCGGCATCGCGGTCGGTCTCGCCGTCGCGGCGTTCGTGCTCACGAGCCCCTTCGTCGTGATCCACGCCGGTGCGGCCTGGGACGACTTCCACCGTGTCCAGGATCTCGCGCGGGACGGCTGGCTCGGCTTCGAGAATGATCCGGCGACGCCGTTCGCCTTCGGCCTGCGGCTCTGGGAGACGCTGGGCCCGGTCGTGCTCGTGGCGGCCGTCGGTATCGTCGTCGCCCTGCGCCGGCGCGAGCGCGCCGACCTGATCCTGCTCTCGTTCGGCGGTGCGTACGCGCTGTCCCTGCTCGCCTCGCATGCGCACTTCGACCGCTACGTCCTGCCGCTCGTGCCCGTCCTCGCGGTGCTCGCCGGACGCGGACGAGCGCTGGCGGTCGCGGCGCTCGTTGCGGCGGTCGTGCCGCTCTGGTGGTCGGTCGCGGACGCCCGCTCGCTCACGGGACGCGACCCGCGTCTCGACGCGGCCGCCTGGATCGAGCGCACGATCCCCACGACCGACCCGATCGCAGCCGACCCCTCGACGCTTCCTCTCACGGGGCGCCGCGTCGAACGCCTTGCGCTCCCGGGACCGGGGCGCAGGTTCGACACGCGACGGAGCCTCGACGCACTTCGTGCGGACGGCGTCCGCTGGCTCGTCGTCGGCGGAGGCGTCACCGACCGTGTGCTCGCGGCCGCCGACCACTACCCGCGCGAGGCGCGCTTCTACCGTTCGCTCGAGCGCCTGTCGCCGGCCTATGCGACACCGTCGGAGCAGGGGCGTCGCCCACGCCCATGGCTCCGGGTCTACCGCATCTACCCTTGAGCGATGGATCGCCGCGGGACACGGGTCGACGGGCTCGCGCTTGCGGCCGCGGTGTTTCTCTCCGGCGCCGTGCTCCTCGGTGTCGAGATCGCGGCGAGCCGTGTGCTTGCGCCGACCTTCGGCAGCTCCCTCTACGTGTGGGGTGCGCTGATCGGCGTCGTGCTCACGGGGCTCGCGATCGGGTACTGGCTCGGGGGGACGCTGGCCGACCGCTGGCCGACGCCGTACCTCTTCGTCGGTGCGATCGCTCTCGGCGCGGGCCTCGTGCTCGCGATCCCGCTCGTCGACCAGTGGGTGCTCGAGCAGGTGGTCGCGTGGGACCCCGGCCCCCGGCTCGACCCGCTCGTCGCCGCGATCGCGCTCTTCGGCCCGATGAGCGTCGTGCTCGCGTCCGTCTCGCCGATCGCCGTGAAGCTCGCCGCGCGCGACATCGATCGGCTCGGGCGCACCGCGGGACGCCTGTTCGCGATCTCGACCGCCGGGTCGATCGCGGGGACGTTCGCGACCTCGTTCTGGCTTGTGCCCGAGTACGGCACCGACCAGGTGCTCGCCGTGGGCGCCCTCGTGCTGCTCGTGGCCGCCTCGGTGGTCGCACTGCTCGAGCGGCTCTGGGTGCCGGGTGCCGTCCTCGTCGCCGCGGCGGGCGTCGCGGTCTTCGCCGTCGGGGCGCTGGCGCCCGACACGACCGGCAAGGTGCTGGCTGGCTCGGCCGCCCGCAACTGGTCGCCGCTCTACCGCGAGCGAGACGTACGCACCCCGCGCAAGCTCGACCCCGCCGAGGTCGGCCTCGGCGGCGAGGGATTCACCGTCCGCGAGGCGCGCGACACGCGCTACCACCGGCTGCTCGTCGTCGAGGACGGCACCTCGCGCTACCTCCGCTTCGACAGCTCCTTCCAGAGCGGGATGTACCTGAAGCGGCCGTTCGCGACACGGTTCTCGTACAGCGATTACCTCCAGCTCGGGCTAGCGTACAACCCGAGCGCAAAGAAGATCCTCGTGATCGGGCTTGGCGGCGCGGCCGTGCAGAAGCGGCTCTGGCGCGACTTCCGCGACGTCGAGGTGACGACGGTCGAGCTCGACCCTGCCGTCGTCGACGTCGCGTACCGCTGGTTCCACCTGCCGCGCGACGCGCGGCTTCCGGTCGTGGTGGACGACGGGAGACGTTTTCTGCAGCGAACCGACGAGCGGTTCGACGTGATCATGGTC
>DASSBI010000277.1:0-2332 GCA_035698965.1 Gaiella sp.
TCGCGATCCATGTCCTGGCGCACCTTGTCCACGTCCTGGCCGGTGTGCGTCGACATGATCTCCTCGAGCTTGCGCTTGAGCGCGATGGTCTCTCTCGCATGGATCTCGATGTCGCTCGCCTGTCCCTGGTATCCGCCCCACACCTGATGGATGAGGACCCTCGAGTTCGGCAGCGCCGTCCGCTTCCCTTTCGCGCCGCCGGCGAGAAGGAGCGCGCCCATGCTCATTGCGATCCCGACGCACGTCGTCGCCACGTCCGGCTTGATGAACTGCATCGTGTCGTAGACGGACAGGCCGTCGTAGACCGACCCGCCGGGCGAGTTGATGTAGAGGTTGATGTCCTTGTCGGGGTCCTCGGACTCGAGGTGCAGCAGCTGCGCGTTGATCAGGTTGGCGATCTGCGAGTCCACTTGCGTCCCGAGGAAGATGATCCGTTCGTTGAGCAGGCGGGAGTAGATGTCGAACGACCGCTCGCCGCGCGACGTCTGCTCGATCACCATCGGGATCAGGGGGCTCATCGACTCTCCTCGCTTCCGGGGGTCCACAACTTCGTCTCGCCGGCGGGCTTCTCCTTGTCCGGCGTCCAGATCGCCTCGCGCGCCGCGTGCGCCTCTGGGTCGATCGGCTTCACGTCGGCTGCAAGCCGGTCGAGCGCGGCGCGCATCCGCAGGTCGTCGCGGAGCGCTTCCTGGTGCCCATGCGCCCAGATGTCGGCGATCATCGCCTCCGCGTCATCGTCCGATGCGTCAGCCTGCTCGCGGATCAGGTCCTTCACCTCGTCGTCCGAGACGACGATCCCCGCCTTCTCGGCGACCGCCTCGAGCGCGAGCTCGCGCGCGACGGACTGCGCCGCCTCGGCGCGGACCTGCGCGGTCAAGAGCTCCGGGGTCTGGCCGGTCGCGGCGAAGTAGGCCTCGGGGGTCAGCCCGCGGTTCGCGAGCGAGCGGACGAAGCCGTTCAGGAGCTCGCGCGCGCGGCTCTCGACGAGAGGGCCGGCCCCCTGGACGTTCGACGCCTTGACGAGCTCGTCGACGGCCGCGGCACGGAACGCCGCGTCGATCCGCTCGTCGACCGCCTCGCGCACGCGCCCCTCGACGTCGGCCCGCAGCTCGGCGATCGTGTCGAACTCGCTGGCGGAACGCGCCAGGTCGTCGTCGGCCTCCGGCAGCACCTTCTCGTTGACGTGCTTGACGGTGACCTCGACAGCGGTCTCGTTCCCGTCGGCGAGGTCGTAGCGCACGGTGCGCGTGTCGCCGACCGCGGCGCCGACGAGCGCCTCCTCGATCTCGGGGACGAGGCGGCCGGAGCCGAGCTCGACGACGGTGTCCGACTGGCCCGTCCCGTCCGCCCCGGCGAGGTCGACGACCACGGTGTCGCCCTCCTGCGCCGGCCTGTCGTCCGCGGGGACCAGCTCCGCGATCGAGCTGCGAAGGGCGTCGATCTCCGCCTCGACGAGCTCCTCGGGGACGACCGACTCTGCGCGCGGCACCTCGAGCGTCGTCCAGTCGACGATCTCCGGGGTCGGCTGCACCTCGACGGTCGCGCTGAAGGTCCAGGGCTCCGTCTCGCTGGAGGGGAGCTCGAAGTCGTACTCGGGGGACGCCACGGGGCGCAGGCGCGAGCGGGCGGCGGCGTTCCAGAACCAGCCTCCGATGTGCGACTCGACCGCCTCGACCCAGAGCCGGTCCTTGCCGACGTTCGCGAGCAACACCTGGCGGGGAACCTTCCCCTTGCGGAAGCCGGGGATCTTGACGGAGCCCTCGAGGTCGGACGCCGCGTGCTCGACCGCGTGCTCGAGCTCGTGCGGCGAGACGTCGACCGTGAGGCGGACGCGATTCCCGCCGAGCTCCTCCACGTGGGCCATACGCGGATTCAAGCAGCTGGGCTCTGAGTCGCCGCCGGGCAGCTCTCGGCAGGATGCGGGCGGAGGGATTCGAACCCCCATGCTCTTTCGAGCACCGGCTCCTAAGGCCGGCGTGTCTCGCCAGTTCCACCACGCCCGCGCAGGCGCGGGTCAATCTAGATGATCGATTCCGAATGCGAGTGACGTCCGGGGGCGTCACCGACCGAGCAGGGTGGCCCGGCCGTGCCCGGCCAGTACCTGGAGGTACGGGCCGGGTGCGGACGGGACGCCATGCGACGCGTCGGAGGCGTCATCCGGTTCGCGCGCATTCGGAATCGATCATCTATCGGCCGAGCAGCAGTCCCACCGTCTCGCGCACCGAGTCGACGACCAGCCCCGTGAGCGCGATGAGCGCGAACGCCGCGAACGCGACGAACGGATCGTTCGTCTGGATCACGAGCAGTGCGCAGAACGCACCGACCACGACGC
>DASSBI010000278.1:0-2044 GCA_035698965.1 Gaiella sp.
CGGGAAGGTGCTCTTCGTCCTCGCCATCGCCGGCTTCCTCGTCGAGCGGCAGCGCGACCTCGGCCGACTCCGGACGGTCGCGGTGGCGCTCGCGCTCGGCGCCGCCCCCATGCTTCTCGTCTTCCTGCAGCCCGACCTCGGGACCGCGCTCGTCTACGCCGCCGCGTTCTCCGCCGTGCTCTTCGTCGCCGGCGTCCGCTGGCTCCACCTCGCGCTGCTCGGAACGCTCGCGGCGACGCTCGTCCTCGGCGTGCTCTGGTTCCTGCCCGCGTCGGGCATCGAGGTGCTGAAGCCGTACCAGACCGCGCGCCTGACCGGCTTCGCGAACCCGGACGCCGACCCGAGCGGGCTGACGTACAACGTCACGCAGTCGATCACCGCCGTCGGCTCTGGCGGCATCGACGGACGCGGCGTGGACGAGGCGAGCCAGACGCGCTTCGACTACCTCCCCGAGCACGCGACCGACTTCGTCTTCGCCTCGTTCGCCGAGCAGCGCGGGTTCTTCGGGACCGCGATCCTGCTGCTCCTCTACCTGC
Source organism: Gaiella sp. (assembly GCA_035698965.1). Lineage (GTDB taxonomy): Bacteria > Actinomycetota > Thermoleophilia > Gaiellales > Gaiellaceae > Gaiella. The sequence continues at coordinate 537 of DASSBI010000278.1, forward strand.
TCGTCGTCTGGCGGGGCCTGCGGGTGGTGACCGTGGCCGGCGACATGTACGGCGCCGTCGTTGCGGGCGGCCTGGTCTTCGGCTTCCTCTTCCAGGTGTTCGTCAACGTCGGCATGACCATGGGCATCGCGCCCGTCACCGGCATTCCGCTCCCGTTCGTCACGGTCGGCGGCTCGTCGATGGTCGCGAACCTGGTCGCCATCGGCATCCTGCAGGCGATCCACGCACGCGGGCGGACGGACGAGCTGAGGTGAACGCGCTCGGGATCGGGCCGCGCGACGTCGTCTCGCTGGCTCGGCACAGCCGCCGCACGCTGTCGCCCAAAGGCCCGATCCTCGTCACAGGCGTCCTCGCCGAGCAGCTCGCCACGGAGCTCCGGGCCGGCGGCGACGCGTCGCTCGTGCGCACGCACGGCGATCCGGCCGAGGCCGCCGCGGTCGTCTGCGTGGTCGGGGAGGCCGCCACGCCGTCCGACGAAGAGGTGCTGCGCGCCGCGACGCGCGCGCTCGTGCCCGTGGTCGGCGTCCGGACCGGCTCGTCGAGAGCGGCGATCCCGTACGTCCTCGCCACCGACGTCGTCGACGTCCCGGCCGGCAAGGGCTTTCCGGTCGACGAGATCGCCCGCACGCTCGCCGCCGCGCTCGGCACGGACGGCGCCCCACTCGCCGGCGCGCTCCCCGTGCTGCGGGACGAAGTCCAGGCGCGGCGGGTCACCGAAGGGGTGCTCGCCGCGGGCGCGCTCGCGCTCGGCCGCGGCGGCCCGAGGCTCCCTCTTCTCGCGCTGTCACAGGCACGGATGCTCTCCGACGTCGCGGCGACGAGCGCGGATCCCACGCCGGAGACGCCGCGGGCGACCGCCGAGGCCGTCGCCCCTCCGCTCGTCGCGTCGCTCGCGACCGGTGTACTCGCGCGCGCCCTCGTCCGCCGGCTCCCGGTGCGGAACCGTCTGCTCGACGGCGCCGTCGCCGCCGCGGCCACGTACGCGCTCGCGACGGTGTTCGGGCGCATCGCACGCCGCTAGATCACGCCGCGCGCCCGGCTCCGTCCGGTCCTGGACCTAGGATCGCACCCGTTCACGGTCCTATCGACGCGGAGGTCGACGGTGCCCGATACGGAGCTCGCAGAGGAACTGCTGCAGATCGAGGAGGCAGACGCCTGGTTCGAATACCTCGAGTCAACCCGCGGGCAGGGCGAGAACCGCTACCAGGAGCTCGAGTCCTGGGCGTGGGCGCGGCTCACCCAACGCCTGCGGGCGGTGCGAGCGCGCCGCGCGCGGCTGCGCCCGGCTGCAGCCTGAACCGAAGCGGTTCGGTGGGTCGCCGGGCTCGCTGATAGCCTTGCGTCAGGCTCATGGCCACCGATTTCGCCATCCGACGCTGCGCGAGGCGCTCCGCTCCTGCGGTCGTGCGCCCGCGCGCGCTTACACGAGGAGACACGAGGATTGCCTTGGTTCCGGTTCCGACGACGCAAGGACGACCCGGCGGCAGACGCCGCCACGACGGCCGAGG
>DASSBI010000279.1:0-3718 GCA_035698965.1 Gaiella sp.
GAAGGCGCTCGGCGTCCCCTGGCCGAAGGAGACGTCGTATCCGGCCTTCGTGCGCACGCTCGACGCGAACGTGCCCCGGCAGGCGGCGCTCCTCGCCGCCGCGGCAGGGGTCATGCGTGGCTCCGGCTACACCGCCTTCGAGCGGCACGCTCCGAGCCACGCCGAGCATGCCGCTCTCGCATCGACGTACGCACACACGACCGCGCCGCTCCGACGGCTCGTCGACCGGTACGTCGGCGAGACGTGCGTCGCGCTCTCGGCGGGAAGGAAGGTGCCTGGATGGGTCGAGACCGAGCTGCCGAAGCTTCCCGACGTGATGGAGCTCGCCGACCGCAGGGCGGGCCAGTACGAGGCGGGAATCGTGTCGACGCTCGAGGCCGCGCTCCTCGAGGGAAGCGTCGGGAAGACGTTCGAGGCCGTCGTGATCGAGGTCGACCGCGACGGCGGCGCCGGATCGGTTCAGCTCCGCGACCCGGCCGTCACCGCGCGCTGCGACGGACCCAGCCTGCCGCTCGGCGAGACGGTGACGGTGCGACTCGAGCTCGCGGACGTGATGCAGCGCCAGGTTCGTTTTGCCCTGGCCTGAGCCCGTCGAGCGCGTCGAGCGCGTCGCTACGAGCCGGCCGCGCGCTTCTTCGCGTTGAGCTCGCGGTAGCGCCCGATCATCTCGAGCAGCCGGCGGTCGATGTCCGCCCGCCGCTCGAGCCCGGCGCGCCGCTCGTCAGGTGTCTTCTTCCGCTTCTTCATCGCCGTCCTCCGGCTCCACCACCGCCTCGTGGATCTCCCCGATCATGATCCGCATATCGAAGAGCGTCTCCGGCATCAGCTGCGTGACCTCGTTGTCCTCCACATCCCGATGTTGGCCGCGGTCGGTCCGTGGCGCAAGACGTCCTCTTCGAACACGTCCCGCTACGCCATGGCTTCCGGACGTTACGCGACGTGACCGTTGTTGATACCGGCCGCCCGACCTTGTAGCCTCGCCGGTCTGTGGGCCTGAACGACTGGATCCTCTCCCTGCACGTGCTGTCGGCCTTCGCGCTCGTCGGGGCGATGGCGATCTTCTGGATCATGATCGTCTCGCTCTGGGGAACGGACAGCACGAGCCGCGTGGCATCCCTGATGCGCGTCTCGCAGATCGGGACGGTGCTGGTCGCCGTCGGCTCGCTCGGCACCATCGTCTTCGGCGTCTGGCTCGCGATCTCCGTCGATGCCTTCGAGATCTGGGACGGGTGGGTGATCGCCGCCATAGTGCTCTGGGCGCTCGCGGTCGAGCTGGGCAGGCGAGGTGGGAAGCTCTACGGGGACGCCGGGATGGAGGCAGAGCGCCTGACGGCGGCCGGGACGGAGACGAGCCCGGTCGTGGCGGAGACCTTCGGCGCGTCGCGCGCCCTCCAGTTCCACGCGGCGAGCACCGTGCTGATCGTGCTGCTCCTCGTCGACATGATCTGGAAACCCGGCGCATGATCGGCCTGCTCGCGTTCACTCGGCCCGAGTTCCCACTGTTCCTGCACGTCTTCGGGGCGATGGTCCTCGTCGGCGCCGCGACAGCCGCGGTTGTCGCACAGCTTGCACCCGGCGTCGTCACGGGCGACGGCGACCGGATGCGCCGCTTCTCGTTCCGAACGCTGTTGTTCGCTGCCCTGCCCGCCTACATCGTGATGCGGGTGGGCGCCGAATGGATGTACTCGAAGGAGTTCGGCGACACTGACGACGACCCGACGTGGATCGGGATCGGCTACATCACCGCAGACCTCGGCGCCTTGCTTCTCCTGATCGCGCTGGTCACGGGGGGGATCGCCGCCTGGAAGTCGAAGAACCGGCTGGGGAAGGCCTCCGGCGTCGTCGCGGCGATAGCGCTGGCCGGCTGGATCGTCGCCGCCTGGGCGATGAGCGGCAAGCCCTAGAAGAGGCGTTCGGCGACCGCGTACGCCTCGCGCCCGAAGAGGACGAGCCGCGCCTCCGCGACCTCCGTTTCGGCCCCCCGGAGCGCGGTGAGCGCCTGCCGGACCGCGTCGTCGAGCGGCCAGCCGTAGACGCCCGACGAGACGAGGGGAAAGGCGACCGTCTCCGCACCGATCTCGTCTGCAACCGCGATCGACCGCGTGTAGCACGAGCGCAGCGTCGCGCTGCGGTCCTCGTGCGCGCTCCACACCGGCCCGACGGTGTGGATCACCCAGCGTGCGGAAAGCCGGCCGGCGGTTGTCGCCACGGCGTCTCCGGCCGGCAGCCCTTCGACGTAGCGTGACTCCCGGAGAGCACGGCACTGCGCCAGGATCTCGGGGCCGCCCTTCCGGTGGATCGCGCCGTCGACACCGCCCCCACCGAGGAGCGACGAGTTCGCGGCGTTGACGATTGCGTCGACGTCCTGCGCGGTGATGTCGCCCTCGACGAGCTCGATGCGCACCGCTTCAGGCTACGCGCTCGGCCGCGGGCTCCTCCGGGAGCTCCGAGCGCATCCGCTCGAGCGCGTCGTAGACGTCCTGCACCTGCTCGTGGTTCAGCTCGTCGATCTCCGCGCCACCGGCGACCCGCACGACGAGCGCTGCGACCGCGTCGCGATCGACCGCTCCGTCGGGGCCGACGATCCCGGCCCCGCGGGCGAGGGCGAACACCCGCCGGATCTGCGGTTCGGACGCGGGGCGCGTGTCGCCGCGCGAGCGGGCGCGCATGTAGGCGCGGTCGTCGAGCTCGACGGTCTCCGGGGCGATCCCCTCCGCGAGCAGCAGCCGGAACAGCCCGACGGTCGCGAGGGCGTCGCCGCGGGCGTCGTGCGCATCGTCGAGCGAGATCCCGTGGCGCTCGCAGAGCGACTCGAGCCGGTGGCTCCGCTCGGTCGGCTCGAGCAGCCGAAACGCGTCGAGCGTGCACGCGACGCCGGCGGGGATGTAGCGAACGCCCGCCCGCGCGAACGCGTGCTGCACCAGCGGGAGGTCGAAGTCCGCGTTGTGCGCGACGAAGACGGCCTGTTCGAGGAGGGCGAGAAGCTCGAACGCGAGCTCGGCAAACGTCGGCGCGTCGCGCACCGCCGCGTCGTCGATCCCGTGCACGGCGGTCGCCTCGGCGGGGATCGGGCCGGCCGGACGGACGAGGCTCGCGAAGCGGTCGAGCTCCCGCCCGTGGGTGTCGAGGCGCACGACCGCGAGCGAGACGATCTCGTCGGCCTCGATGCTCGTCCCCGTCGTCTCGACGTCGACCACCGCGTACGCGGCCGGTGCCGCCACCTCGCCGCGCAGGCGGACGCGGCCGGGCAGCCCCGCGAGGCGGGGGACGACGGCGAGGGCTCGTTCCGGCGGGGCCATGGCACGAGCATGTCGTCGGCGTCGGACGGCGAGGCCCGCGAAAATCCGCCACATGCAGGGGAATCACCCCTCGGGCACGCTGTCCCTTACGTCCCCGCCAGCTCGACGAACCGGCAGACGGCGCTGACGAGGCGCATCTGCGCAACGGTCGCGCAGTCCGCGTCGAGGAGCGCGGGCGCGCACACGAGCACCGCACGGCATTGCGCGCGCGAGGTCGCAACGTTGAACCGGTTCGGATCGAACGCGAACCCGATGCCGCGCGGTGCCTCGTCGCTCGTCGAGCTCGCCATCGAGACGAAGACGACAGGCGCCTGCTGGCCCTGGAACTTGTCGACCGTCCCCACCGCGATCTCGTCGCCGAGCCGGAGCCGCAGCTGCCGCACCTGGGCGTTGTACGGCGCGACGACGAGGACATCCTC
>DASSBI010000280.1:0-2901 GCA_035698965.1 Gaiella sp.
TGCGTCTGCTGGAGGTCGATGATGTAGATGCCGCCGCGCTCGTCGAAGATGAAGCGCTTCATCTTCGGGTTCCAGCGGCGCGTCTGGTGGCCGAAGTGCACCCCGGCCTCCAGCAGCTCCTTCATGGAGACGACTGCCACGTTGCGTCCTTTCGGTTGTTTGCGGTGCGCCGGCAAGCGCGGACGGAACCGGGCTGGAAGGCACCGGCACCCCCGTCCGGAGGCTCGTCGGGTCGGCGGGTCTGAACCGGCGAATCGTAGCGGCTACTCGGTTCGTGCTCGCTCGAGCGCGGCCTCGAGATCGGGTGGCAGCGGCGACCGAAGATCGAGCTCCGCGCCGGTGAACGGGTGCTCGAACCGGAGCCGGTGTGCGTGGAGGAACTGGCGCTGGAGGCCAAGGTCCCCCACGACGCCATAGACGGGATCGCCGCTGACGGGCAGGTCGATCGCCTCCAGGTGGACGCGGATCTGGTGCGTGCGCCCGGTCTCGAGCCGAACCTCGAGGAGCGCCCGCGAGCCCATGAGCTCGTGCACCTCGAACCACGTGACTGCGTCCCGGGGCGTCTCGGTGTCGAGCGAGCGGCGCGTGCGGTCGCGGCGGTCACGGCCGATCGGTGCCTCGATCCTGCCGGTTCGCGATCGCGGCGACCCCTTGACGAGCGCGAGGTAGCGGCGCTCGACGAGTCGCTCGCGGATCGCGTCCGTGAGCCGCGCGTGCGCCTGGTCGGAGCGCGCGACGACGAGCAACCCGGACGTGTCGCGGTCGAGGCGGTGGACGAGTCCCGGCCGCTCGGGGTCTCCACCGGCCGCGCCGAGGGAGAGCAGACCGTGCGCGAGGGTCGCGCCACGGTCCGGTCCGGCGGGATGCGCGACGAGGCCCACGGGCTTGTCGACGACGAGCAGGTGCTCGTCCTCGTACACGACGTCGAGCGCGAGCTCGACCGGGACGAGCACCCGTGCCGGCGGAAGCTCGACGTCGACCTCTTCGCCGCCGGCGAGTCGGTGGCTCTTCGGACGCGGTCGGCCGTCGACGAGCACGTCGCCCGCGTTCACGAGGCGCTCGGCGAGCGCACGCGTCCCCACCTCGGGGAGACCCGCGACGACAGCGTCGAGCCGCCGGCCCGCGTCGGCGTCAGGAACGCGAAAGCGGTGAGGTGCCAACGGCGGCGCTCGAGCGGTCGGCCGCCACGAACGACAGGAACAGGAGACCCACTCCGACGACGATGAACGTGTCCGCGAGGTTGAACGCGGGCCAGTAGTCGAGGTCGAGGAAGTCCGTGACGTAGCCGAGCCGCAACCGGTCGACGAGGTTCGAGACGCTCCCGCCGAGGACGAGGCCGACCGCGACCGGGAGCAGCGGATGCCTGCGGCCGGAACGGGCGAAGAAGACCACGAGAGCGCCGATCGCGATCGCGGTGAGCCCGATGACGACCGAGGTCGAGTCGGCGAACAGCCCGAATGCGATCCCCGTGTTGCGAATGTGGTGGATCGTGAACGGGCCGGCGACGTCCACTGCGCCGCCGAGCGAGAGCCGGTTGGAGACGATCGCCTTCGTGAGCTGGTCGGCGCAGGCGGCGGCCGCGGCGACGAGCGCCAGGCCCACCCACTGTGTGGGACCCGCGGCAAGCGACCGCGACGCGCCGGGCACCGGCTGCAGCGCGTTCGTCGCCGAGCCGACGCGCACCTCGAGCGGCGCGCGGGGCGGCTCCGCGCGTGCGGGCTCGCTCATCGGCCCTCCTCTTCCTCGCGCTTGCACGAGAGGCACAGCACGGCGTATGGCACGGCGTCGAGCCGTTCCTCGGGGATCTGCCGGCCGCAGTTCACGCAGGTCCCGTACGTTCCGGCGTCGATCCGCTCGAGCGCGGCGTCGATCTCGCGGCCGATCTCCTCGGCATTGTCCTCCAGCGACCCGTCGACCTCACGGTCGAGCATCTCGCTCGCGTGGTCTGCGAGGTGCTGGTCGCCCGCAGCGCTCGAGAGCTCCCCGTCCTCGGTGTCGTCGTCGACGATGTCCTGGGCGGCGCGGAGAAACCGCTCGCGGAGGTCGAGAAGCTCACGGCGCCGGGTGTCGAGCTCGATGGTCACGCGATGTCGTCCTTTCCCGACGAGAGCCTGCGCTCCGCTTCTCCGACGGTCAGCCCGTCGATCTCTACGAGCTTGTCCCGCGATGCGTGACCTGAAACGACCCGGACGTCGCGGGCGGGCAGACGCAGCGTGCGCGCGAGGAGCTCGGAGACCTCGTCGTTCGCCCGCCCCCGTTCGGGCGCCGAGCGAACGCGGAGCTTCCAGGCGTCGCCGAGCCGCCCGACGACCTCCGAGCGGCGCGCACCGGGCGACACTCGCAGGCGGAGCCTGACGGTTCCGCGCGACGCGACGGCCGGTTGCCGAGTCGACTGCACGCCCGAAGGATAGTGGCGCGCGCAGTCGACGCAGGCGCCGCTATCCGGCGAGGCGCTGAATCTCGGGCGGGCTCGTCTCTTCTGCCGCCTCGGCGGCCTCGTTCGTGCCGTCGGAGACGATCTCGAGCGCAGCCCGGAGCATCGTCCGGATGCGGTGCGTCTCGGCGAGGAGCTGCTCCTTCTCGGCGATCCCGTCGCGCACGAGGCGCCTGCCTTCGGCACTCGCCTCCTGGACGATCACGTCCGCCTCCCGGCGGGCCTGCTCTTTCATGTCCTGCGCAGCCCGCTCCGCCGAGACGAGCGTCGAGCGCAGGAGCGTCTCCAGCTCGACGTGGCGCGCCACCTCTGTCTCGAGCACGTGAACGCGCTCGCCGAGCTCGGCGCGCTCGCGCCAGACGGCCTCGAAGCTGTCCGCCACGTCGTCGATCGCCTTCTCGACACTCGAGCGCCGGTAGCCGAAGAGGCCGCGGCGCAGCTCCAGGTGCCGCACTTCCACCGGTGTC
>DASSBI010000281.1:0-5148 GCA_035698965.1 Gaiella sp.
CGGCGAGCATCTTCGTCCCGCCGACGTCCACCCCGATAACCAGGTCAGGCGGCACGACGCGGCTACCATACCCGGCCAGATGCCCGCTCAGGACAAGCCGTACCGGGTCTATCGGGGCGGCAGGGCCAAGGGGCGGGTTCCACTGACGAGGCACACTTCCGACCCGCGCACGCCGGAGGCGCCAGGCCCTGCGACCTCACCGAAAACGCCGCGGAAACCGCGCCGTCCGGGTCGCTGGATCGCACTCGGCCTCGTGCTGCTCCTCGTCCTTGCGATCGCATGGGCCGTGGGGAGCTACCTGTCCGTCGCGAGCGGTGTCAGCGCCGCGAACGACCGGGTTCCGGCCGGCGTCGGGCGGCAGCTCACGAAGCGCGACGGCCTGCTCGTCTCGACACCGACGACGATCCTCGTCCTCGGGACGGACGGCGGCGACCGCGCCGGCCGGGAGGGCGCGAACCGGTCCGACTCGATCATGTTGCTGCGCACCGATCCCGGCAAGCGGCGCCTCGCATACCTCTCAATCCCGCGTGACCTTCAGGTCGAGATTCCGGAGTACGGCCTCGCGAAGATCAACGCGGCCAACCAGTTCGGTGGCCCCGCGCTCGCCCTGCGGGCGGTCAAGGACCTGACCGGCCTGGACGTGAACCACGTCGTCTTCGTCGACTTCGACCGCTTCGAGGAGCTGATCGACGCGGTCGGGGGAATCGACATCAGGGTGCCGCGCGCGATCCGCTCGAACCGTTTCGACTGCCCGTACAAGACCGCCGCACGCTGCGCGCAGTGGCAGGGGTGGCGCTTCGAGCGTGGCGTCCAGCACATGGACGGCCGCCGCGCGCTCGTCTACTCGCGCATCCGCCACAACCTGCTGAACCCCGCCGAGACCGACTTCGACCGCGCGCGCCGCCAGCAGCAGGTCGTCGCCGCCACCCTCGACAAGGTCACGAGCGTCGGAACGGCACTGCGGCTTCCCTTCGTCGGCGGCGATCTCGTGCGGCCACTCGCGACCGATCTGACCGCCTGGGAGCTGATGCAGCTCGGCTGGGTGTACTTCCGTGCCGATACCGGCCGCGCGCTCCACTGCAGACTCGGCGGCGACCCCGCCACCGTCGGCGGCGAGTCGGTGATCCTCGGGACGGAGGACAACGTCTCGACCGTGGCGATGTTCACGGATCGGTCCGCGCCGCTTCCGCCGCCGCGCGGACAGCCTTACGCTCCGGGATGCCTTGTCGGCGACTGAGCTCTACGTGTCGGACTTCGACGAGTCCGACTTCTTCGACTCGGTCGTCGCGGCCGGCGTGTCCTTCGCGGGCGCACTCTCGCTCGACGTCGAACCGGAGTCGCCGTCCTTCGACGACGACTTGCGGGAGCCACGGCCGTAGTCGGTCGCGTAGAAGCCCGAGCCCTTGAAGTGAACCGCCACGGGGAACAGCACCTTCTCGACCGGCCCGGCGCCGCACACCTCGCAGACGCTCGCGGGCGGATCACTCATCCGCTGGAACACCTCGAACGTGTGCCCGTTCGGGCAACGGTATTCGTAGATCGGCATCGGACGGCCAATCTACCAGCGGAGGCGGCTGAAACCCCATGACGCAAGGGATCGAGGCACGCGTCGAGACCGCACCGCCGGCCGCCGCACGGTCCTCTGCGGGCGCCTGGATCGCCGAGCGCTGGCTCTGGCTGGGGGTCGGAGGAGTGACTGCCGCCGCGGCGGCGTTCCTCTTCCACCAGCTCATGGCATGGCCGCCGCACGAGGACGAGACACTGGCGCTCTTCGTCGGCCGAGACTCGCTCCCAGGCGTCGTCGAGCACGTCACGCGGGACCGGGGCGGCGCACCGTTGCACTTCCTCGTCGCGTGGACCGTCGCACACCTCGGGTTCGGCCTCGGCGGCCTGCGCGTCGCCTCCGCGATGTTCGCGCTCGGGAGCCTACCGCTCGTCGCCGTGCTCGGCCGGCGCCTCGCCGGACCGACCGTCGCTCTCGTCGCGACGGCGCTCCTCGCGTCCAGCTGGCTGTTTCTGTTCCACGGGGTCTACGGCCGCATGTACAGCCTCTTTCTCTTCTGCTCTCTCGCCTGCACGCTCGCACTGCTGAAGGCGCTCGAGCGCGGCGGCCGTGGACGCTGGGCGCTCTGGGTCCTCGCGGCGCTGCTGACGGTCGCAACCCACCCCTACGGCATCCTCCTGCTCGGCGGGCAGGCGGCGTTCGTCCTCGTCTCGCACCGTGACCGGCTGCGGGACGCAATGCTCGCCGGAAGCGCCGTCCTCGTGCTGGGCATCCCGTTCTGGCTCACGGACCTCGTCCTCGCCGACCGCTTCGACGTCGGAGTCGGGGGTGGCGGCCGGAAGCTCGGCGGGCCGGAGGCGATCGCGCGCTACCTCTGGCGCTCCGCCGGAGACACCAGCGCCGGCTGGTGGCCGGTGACGCTGGCAGCCGTGCTCGGGGCGGCGGCCGGCGTGGCGTTCCTCCGCCGCGAGGCGCGGGCCCTCGTGCTCAGCCTCTTCGGCGTCACCGTGGCCGCGTTCGTGCTCGCTCGGATGGGTGGCTCCGCGTCGCCTGAGTCGCGCCACCTCATCTTCCTGGCTCCGCTGTTCGCGATCGCGCTGGCGACGTCGATTGTCCGGGTCGGCCGCCGGGCGCCGCTACTCGCCATGGTCGCAGTGACCGCTCTCATCGTTGTCGACGTCGCCTGGGCCTGGCACCGAACAGCGCCGCTCTTCGAGTGGGAGCCCGATGCGCGACAGGCCGCACGCGCGGAGGCCGAGATGTGGCTCGCGGACACGAGCCGGCCCGACGACGTGCTCTTCGGCTACGAGCCGCTCTATCTCGGTGCATGGGAGCGGAACCGCTCGTTCCCGACGACCGTCGTCCCACGTGCCGATCCGCGGCTTGCGTTGCGAACGATCGAGCGCGCGGGCCGGCTCGGGCGCGGAGTCTGGGTGCTCGACGCGAGTGAGCGGAACAACATCCGTCCGCGGCTCGAGATCGACTACCGGCTGCCGACACCCGAGGCGGCCTTCGAGGCACGGGCTTTCGGACCTTTCCTCGTGATCCGCACGCGCGAGCCGGTGCTCACGCCGAAGACCTTCCTCTACGACGCCGCGCGGGCGCTGCTCGTCGGGCAGCAGCTGGGGATCGGCGACGCGGACATCAACCTGCAAACGGTCGTTCGCGCCGAGCGGGTGCGCCGGGGCTACGGGCCGTCCCTGCGCTCCGACTCGAGCAACTCGCGGTAGCAGGGCGCGCCCTCGAACGCGCCGAGCCCCGCCTGCACGGGCCTTCTTCGCCGCCGTCTGGCCCGGCGCAGCCCGGCCGCGACCGCGGACGCGCCGACCAACCCGCCCAGGACGAACGACCGGATGCGCGCGGTGCGCGTGCGCCGGCTGCGAAGCTCCCGCGACTCGCCGTCGTCGCCCATGAGACGATCGTAGGCGATGCAGGTCGTCTCTCTCGGTGACCTCGTGCTCGATGTCGTGGTGCGCGTCCGGTCGGACGTCGCGCGCGGCGCCGACACGCCCGCGCAGGTGGCGCTGTCCGCGGGCGGCCAGGGCGCGAACGTCGCCGCGTGGGTCGCGGCGCTCGGCGCGTCCTCGCGGTGGATCGGCAAGCGGGCAGACGATGCCGAAGGCCGCCTCGCGTCCGAGGCGCTCGAGCGCGCCGGCGTCGAGCTGGCGGGTCCGGTCGAGGCAGCAGGCAACGGCGTCATCGTCTCGCTCGTCGAGCCGGGAGGGGAGCGCTCGATGTTCCCCGACCGCGGCGTCGCGACGCTGCTCGAGCCGGTCGAGCTGCGACCCGGGTGGCTGGTCTGCGACCACCTTCACGTCTCCGGCTACGCGCTGCTTGCGGAGCCGGTCGTGCGTGCGGCCGTCCGGGCGATAGACGTTGCCCGCATGAGCGGCGCTCGCGTCAGCGTCGATCTGTCGTCGTGGAGCGCGATCCGCGATGCCGACGCGGAGCGGTTCAGGGGGCTCGTGGAATCGCTCGAGCCCGATGTGGTGTTCGCGAACGAGGAGGAGGACGAGATCTTCGGCGGGCCTCTGCCCGGCGTGACGTGGATCCTGAAGCGCGGCGTCCGGGGATGCTCCTTCGGCGGCGAGGAACGTGCGGCGCTCGCCGTGCCGGAGGTCGTCGACACGACCGGCGCGGGCGACGCGCTCGCGGCGGGCTGGATCGTCGGTGGGCCGGATCTCGCGCTGGAGGCGGCGGCGCGATGCGTGCAGCGGACCGGCTCGATGCCGGGGCCGGCGACGGGTACCTGAGTCGACGGCGCCGGGCACAGAGACGGCACGAACCTGGCACGAAGTGGGCGCACGGGCGTCGCTACCGTGAATTCAGGGCACCTGGGGTGCCCCTGGGGGACGTTTCACGCGCGGACGGCAGCACGGCGCCGAGGCACGTAGCCCGCGGAGACGCGGTGCGCGAGCGGCGTCGAGTCGTTGTCGCTAGCGGTCGACGCGGACCTGCCGGCCCGCGAGCTGGTCCTGCACGAGTTGGACGTCCGCCTCGACCATGATGCGCGCGAGCTCCTCCCAGTGGGTTGCCGCCCGCCACTCGAGCGCCGCCTCGGCCTTGGCCGGCTCGCCGAGCAGGTAGTTCACCTCGGCCGGGCGATAGTACGACGGGTCGACCTCGACGTGCTCCCTGTGATCGAGCCCGGCGACGCGGAAGGACGCCTCGGCGAACTGCTCGACCGTCGCGCCGACTCCGGTCGCGAGCACGAAGTCATCGGGCTGCGACACCTGGAGCATGCGCCACATCCCCTCCACGTACTCCGGCGCATAGCCCCAGTCGCGCGTGCTCTGCAGGTTGCCGAGGTAGAGCCGCTCCTGGATCCCGGCCTTGATCCGGGCGACGGCACGGGTGATCTTCCGCGTGACGAACGTCTCCCCGCGCCGCGGAGACTCGTGGTTGAAGAGGATGCCGTTCACCGCGAACATGTCATAGGCTTCGCGGTAGTTAACCGTTGCCCAAAATGCATACAATTTCGCGACGCCGTACGGAGAGCGGGGATGGAACGCCGTCCGCTCGCTCTGCGGCGGCGGCGCCGAGCCGAAGAGCTCCGAGGTGGATGCCTGGTAGACGCGTGTGTCGAGCCGCGACGCGCGGACGGCCTCGAGCAGCCGCATCGCGCCGAGCCCGGACACGTCGCC
>DASSBI010000282.1:0-4502 GCA_035698965.1 Gaiella sp.
GCGTTCTCGCTCGTCGTCGGCGGGCTGATCGTCGGCATCCACGTCCCGGCCTCGTCCTACGCGCCTCTCGCGCTCGCGACGCTGATCTGCGCCTTCTCCTGCACCGGCCTGGGGCTCACGGGCGCCGGCATCGGCCTCCTGATGCGCGAGCAGGCGGTGCTCGCGAACATCATGTTCGGCGTGCTCTTGATCTTCACCGGCGCCAACGTGCCCGTCGACCAGCTGCCGGGATGGATGCAGTCGATCTCGAACGTGCTGCCCTTCACGCACGGGATCGAAGCCGCGCGGGAGGTCGCCGACGGCGCGTCGCTCACGGACGTCTCCGACCTCCTCGCGGTCGAGGTCGCGCTCGGCCTCGCCTACGGCGCCTTCGGCTACCTCTTCATCCGCGGCGCCGAGCGACTCAGCCTGCGGCACGCCACACTCGACAGGGCATAGCCCGCCTTACACAGCGCTTACGTTCGTCCACCCCTTCGCTAACGCGGTCCTGTGACCATCCCCGTGTGAAGGCAGCGCTCGTGCTCGCAGCCATCTGCGCCGCGCTTGTCGCCGCGGCGTCGTCCTCGGCCGCCGGCCGTGTCGTCGAGCGCGGAATCGTGCAGTCGGTGGGGCCCGCCACGGTGGTGCTCCGGGCACTCGACGGCACGGAGGTGACGGTTGCCGTCGGGCCCGCGACGCGCGTCCGGCTGAACGGTCGCGCGGCGACTCTCGCCATGGTCAGGCGCGGGTTCGTCGCCGAGGCGGTGACGACGGGCGACGTGCCCGCCGTCGTGCTCCGCGCCTTCGGCCGCGCCGCGGAGGAGGCGGTCGTCGGCGAGCTCGTCCGGGTTCGGCCAAAGGTGATCGTCGTCCGCAGCGGCACGGGCGAGCGGCTGCGCATCCCGGTGACGCGGGCGACACGAGCCTGGCGCGGGACCGCGACGGTGGCGCTTCGCACGCTTCGCAGCGGGGTGCAAGTGCAGATCGTTCGCACGCCGAGGGGCGCGGCGCGCGTCGTGCTCGTCCTCGCGGGACCGGGTGCCTGACATGTCCCGCGGCGGGACGATCCTCGTGATCGAGGACGAGGAGGACATCGCGGCGATCGTCCGCGCGTACCTCGAGCGCGACGGCTTCCGCGTCGTCTGGGCGACCGGCGGCACCGAGGGGCTCTCCGAGCTCGAGCGGCACGACGTCCGGCTCGCGATTCTCGATCTGCAGCTGCCCGACGCGGACGGCCTCGACGTGTGCCGGGCGATCCGCTCCTGCTCGCGGCTGCCGGTCGTGATGCTCACCGCGCGCGACGAGGAAGTCGACCGCGTCACCGGCCTCGAACTGGGTGCGGACGACTACGTGACGAAGCCGTTCTCACCGCGCGAGCTCGTGGCCCGGGTCCATGCGGTGCTGCGCCGCACGGACCCCGAGACCGAGGACGACGTCCTCGACGCCGGCGGCGTGGTCCTCGACCGTCGGTCGCGGACGGCCACGGTCGACGGCTCCCCCGTCGAGCTCACGGCACGCGAGTTCGACCTCATCTGGCACCTCGCCGAGCGGCCGGGCATCGTCGTCCGGCGGGAGCGCATCCTCGAGCGGGTGTGGGGGCTCGCATTTCCCGGCGGCACGCGCACGGTCGACGTCCACGTCGGCCAGCTTCGCCGCAAGCTCGACCGCCCCGAGCTCATCCGCACCGTGCGCGGCGCGGGCTACAAGCTCGTTCCGTGAGCCTGCGCTCGCGCCTGTTCGTGGGGATCTCCGCGACGGTGCTCGTGTCGCTCGTCGTCACCGTGGTCGCGGGGGCGCTTCTCACGCGGCGCTCGCTCGAGCACGCGAGCGTCCGGGCCCTCGAGCGCCAGGTCGAGCTCATCCTCGCGCAGCGCCAGGGAGATCCGGGCCGCGGCCCGGAGCAGGATCTGGGCCAGTTCCTCGCCACCGACGAGCAACGGCTCGCGATCGTCACGCACGCGCAGGCAGAGCTCCTGCTGCCCGAGGACGGCGCCGCGCGGCTCCGTACGGTCGGGGAGGCGAGCGGCAGCGTCGACGTGCGCGGGAAGCGCTTCCTCTACGCGGCGAGGCAGAACGCCGACGAGGCGATCGTCCTGCTCCGTCCTGCCTCGCGTGCCGCGGCCGACTGGACCCCGTTCGCCGTCGGGCTCGGGGTGGCCGGCCTCGTCGGAGCCGCGCTCGCGGCGATCGTCGCGCTGCTCCTCTCACGCGCGGTCGCGAGGCCGATCGCGCGCGTCTCCGACGCGAGCCGCGCCCTGGCGGCCGGCGAGCAGCCCGAGCCGCTCCGCCCGTCCGGGCCGCGCGAGGTCGCGGCGCTCGCCACGTCCTTCGACCACCTCTCGGTCGAGCTCGCGCGGACGCAGCAGGCCGAGCAGGCGTTTCTCCTCTCCGTCAGCCACGAGCTGAAGACCCCGCTGACGGCGATCCGCGGTCACGCCGAGGCGCTCCAGGACGGCGTGCTGGAGCCGGCCGGGGCGGGCACGGTGATCGAGCGCGAGGCACGGCGGCTCGAGCGGCTCGTCGGCGACCTGCTCGACCTGGCTCGCCTGCGCCGCCGCTCGTTCTCGATCCGGTCCGAGCAGGTCGACCTCGGCGAGGTGGCGGTCGCCGCGTTCGAGAGGCACGAGGCGGTCGCGCGCTCGTTCGGCGTCGGCCTGCACGCCATGGCCGAGCCCGACGCTCTCGCGACAGGCGATCCGGACCGCGTGCTCCAGGCCCTCTCGAACCTCGTCGAGAACGCGCTCCGCTCGACGCCGGTGGGCGGCACGGTGCGGATCCTCTCCGCACCCGGCCGTGTCGAGGTCGTGGACGACGGTCCGGGGATCGCGGAGGACGACCTGCCCCGCGCCTTCGACCGCTTCTACCTCTACGACAAGCTCCGCGCGGAGCGCCGCGTCGGCACCGGCCTGGGACTTGCGATCGTCCGGGAGCTCCTGGAGGCGATGGGCGGCTCGACCGAGGCACGGAGCGAGGTCGGCGTCGGCTCCACGTTCACGATCCACCTGCCGCTCCCGGAGGGTATGGTCGCTCCCGCGGAGGGAGCGCGACCCGCCTTCGTCCTCATCTCACGGACATGAACGGGCCGTCGGAGCCTCGCTTGGACGTGCGGTAAGCCCTACCGTCACGGGGAGGCCGGAGGGCTACGGTCAAGGCGTGACCCTGCGCCTGTTCTGGATGGGCTGGCTCTTCCACGTGAAGACGCTGACCAACTCGCTGTTCTTCGTGCTCGTCTCCGTGCTCCAGCCGATCATCTTCGCCTCGATCGCATTCTTCATGGTCGAGTCGGGCAACCAGGCGGGCACGCTCCTCTATGTCGCGCTCGGCGCGGGCCTGATGGGCATCTGGTCGGCGACCTTGTTCGGGTCGGGCGGCGCGATCCAATGGCAGCGCTGGCAGGGCACCCTCGAGCTGCTGGTCGGCGCGCCGCCTCCGTTCGTCGCCGTCCTCCTCCCGTTGACGGTCGCGACCTCGACGATCGGCATCTACTCGGTCGTGGCGACGCTCGCCTGGGGGCGCCTCTTCTTCGGCATGCCGCTCGACTTCGCGCACCCGCTCCAGCTCGCCGTGGCCCTCCCGGCGACGGTGCTGAGCCTCGGCATGCTCGGCCTGCTGCTCGCGTCGACGTTCGTGCTCTACCGGAACGCGAACGCCTTCTCGAACCTACTCGAGTACCCGGTCTGGCTGGCGACGGGGCTGCTCGTGCCGCTGACGCTGCTCCCGGGATGGGTCGCGCCGATCGGCTGGTTCCTTTCGCCGACCTGGGGCATGCGCGCGATCCGGCAGGCCGCGTTCGGCGGGGACGCCTGGCCCGAGATCGCGCTCTGCGTGGGCCTCGGCCTTGCCTACGTCGCGCTCGGTGCGCTTGCCCTGCAGAACTTCGAGCGGCTCGCCCGCAGCCGCGCGACCCTCTCGCTGACATGAGCACGGGCATGCGCGTCTTCTTCGTCGGCGGCGGGATCTCGTACCGCGCTCTCTTCAACTGGATCAACCCCGGGATCTACATCCCGACGATGCTCGGCGCGCCGCTCTTCCAGATCCTCTTCTTCACGTACCTCGGCCGGTACGCCGGCTCGCAGGACGACGCGTTCTTCATCGTCGGCAACGCGATCCAGGTGGCGGCGATGTCCGGCATCTACGGGATGACGATGGGGATCGCGAACGAGCGCCAGTACGGGACGCTCCAGCCGCTGCTCGCGACACCCGCCAACCGTCTCGCGATCTTCTCGGGCCGCGCGCTGCCCTTCATCGCGAACGGCATCGCCGTCTCGGTGTTCGGCTTCGCCGTGTCGTGGCTGCTGCTCGACTTCAGGCCCGCCGAGGGAAGCGTCCCGGCGCTCGCCGTCGCGGTCGTCATCACGACGAGCTCCTGCGTGGCGCTCGGCATGCTGATCGGCTCGATCGGGCTCCGGGCGCGCGACGTGTTCTTCGGGGCGAACCTCGTCTACTTCCTCATGCTGCTCGTCTGCGGCGTCAACGTTGCGCTCGACGACCTGCCCGGCTGGCTCGCGGCGATCGGGCGCTGC
>DASSBI010000283.1:0-8151 GCA_035698965.1 Gaiella sp.
CTCGTAGATCTCCGTGATCTTCGCGTCGCGGTAGTAGCGCTCGGCGGGGAACTCGCGCGTGTAGCCGTAGCCGCCGAGGACCTGGATCGCCTCCTGGCTCGCGCGGACGGCGACCTGCGAGGCGAACAGCTTCGCCATCGCACCCTCCGAGCCGTGCGGCATCCCCGCCTGCTTGAGCCAGGCGGCGCGCAGCGTGAGCTGGCGCGCCGCAGCTATCTCGGTCGCCATGTCCGCCAGCTTGAAGCGGATCGCCTGGAAGTCGGCGATGCGGTTGCCGAACTGCTCGCGTTCGAGCGCGTAGCTCCGCGCGGTGTCGAGGGCGGCCTGCGCGATCCCGACCGCCTGGGCCGCGATCCCGATCCGCCCGCCGTCGAGCGTCGCCATTGCGACGACAAAGCCCTTGTCCTCCTCGTGGAGCATCCGGTCGCCGTCGACGAGCGCGCCGTCGAGGCGCAGGTCGGCCGTCGAGGACGAGTGGAGCCCGAGCTTCTCCTCCTCGCGCGTCACCTCGACGTGCTCGGCGTCGAGCAGGAACGCGGAGACGCCGCGCGCGCCCTCGGTGTCGGCGTCGGTCCGCGCGAAGAGGAGGAACGTCGAGGCGTGGCTGCCGTTCGTGCACCACTGCTTCGTGCCGTTGATTCGCCAGGCGTCGTCGCCGTCACGCACCGCCGTTGTCCGCAGCGAGCCCGCATCGGATCCCGACCCCGGCTCGGTGAGCGCGAACGCTCCGATCACCTCGCCGCGCGCGAGCGGCGGGACGAACCGCCCTTTCTGCTCTTCGGTGCCGAACGCGACGATCGGAAGCGTCGCCGCGCTGGTGTGCACGGCAACGGTCACGCCCACGCCCGCGTCGGCGCGCGAGAGCTCCTCGAGGACGAGGACGTACGACACGAAGTCGGCCCCCGCGCCACCGAGCTCCTCCGGGATGCAGACGCCCATCAGCCCGAGCTCCCCGAGCTTCCCGAAGAGCTCCCTCGGGAACCGATGCTCGCGATCCCAGTCCGCGGCATACGGTGCGATCTCCTGCTCGGCGAACTCGCGCGCGAGCGCCTGGATGGCCTGCTGCTCCTCGGTCAGGGCGAAGTCCACGGCCGCAGTCTAGGGGTCGCTCCGGGAAATCCGGATGTGATTCGCCGGCGAAAACCGAGACCTCTAGGTTCGGTGGCGCATCGGACGCAGACGCCGCTTCACCGTCCGCGAGAGGCCGTCGGGTGTCGCCAGCCGGCGGAGCCGCCCGACCGAGAGCGCCGTGCAGAGGACGGCCGACGCGGCGGGCCCGCGGTCGCCGTAGCCGACGCTCTCGGCGCGAAACCCCGGCGCGGCCCGCCAGCCGTCCTGCGTCAGCTCGTAGGCCTCCTGCTCCTCGACGAACAGCCCCGCGGAGGCGAAGAGGCCGCTCCAGCCGGCGACGTCGTCGAGGCGGAACCAGCCATGATCACCCGCCTCGCCGAGCGGCACGGTGACGAGCAACCGTCCCCGCGGGCGCAACACGCGCCCGAGCTCGCGCAACGCATCGCCCCGCGACGCCGGAGCTTCCTCGGCCTCGAGCCCGTAGCCGCTGTTGTCGGCGCCGACGTGCTCGAGGGTCGAGACGAGGAGGGCCTGGTCGACGCTCGCATCGGGCAGCGGCAGGTCACGCACGTCGGCTTCGACGCGCTCCATGCCTTCGATGTCGCGCCCGGCGAGGTCCACGCCGACGAGCTCGACACCCGACCGCAAGAGGGCCGCGAGGTACGGCGCCTCCGCGAACGCGTACCCGACCTCGAGCACCCGTCCCGACGGCACGAGGCGGGACAGCACCCAGGGGATCTCGATCACGCGCTCGTCGGTCCCCGCCGGCGCTTGCAGCCAGGTGAGAGGCTCGCGGCGCGCGCGTGCCGCGAGCCCGAGGGCGATCGCGTCGTCGAGCTCGCGCACGCGGGCCGCTTCCGGCGCGGTCGCCAGCTCGTGGAGGAACGTGGCCCGCGAGAGCGTCCCCTCGGTGAGCTTCGCGAGGGCCCGCTCGCGCGCCTCGTCGTCGGGGGGACGCCGCAGAATGTCGCGGAACGCGCGCTCGACGAAGTCCGCGTCGGACGCCTCGTACGCGTCGAGCCCGGCCCGGATCAGCGGATCCACGCGGAGACGCGCTCGTGGATCACAGCCGACCCCGGGCGCCGAGCTCGGCCCGCCGGTGCCGGAGCCGCCTGATCGAGTATGCGAGGACGAGCGCGAGGATCACCAGGCCGACCACGACCCTGATCCCGTTGCCTCGCGGCTCGTCGCTCGTCGCGAGCAGCGTGCCCGGGTCGCTCAGGAGGCACGACTCGGTCGTCAGCTCCGCACCGGCCAGGGTCGCGAGCACGCCGAGCGCCTCGTCGTGAACGATCGGCTTGTCGCTCGCGTCGACGAGGCGCTCTGCCGAGCGCACCTCGACCTCGCGGCCGACCGGCCCCTTGACGTTCTGGTCGACCAGGAACCGGTAGACGTGCCCGCCCGCGACCGTCCGCTCGGCCGTCACGCGCCCGACGAATGCGGCGTCGACCTCGTCGAGCCGCTCGTCGAGGGGGACGTTCGGACAGGAGAGCGCGAGTGCGCCCGGTGCGAGGACCAGCGCAGCGAGAAACCCGACGACGACGACTCTGACCAGATCAGACCTCGAGGAGGACGGCGTCGCCCTGACCGCCGCCCGAGCAGATCGCCGCGAGGCCGACTCCGCCCCCGTTGCGCCGCAGCTCGTGGACGAGCGTGCCGACGATGCGCCCGCCGGAGGCGCCGATCGGGTGTCCGAGGGCGACCGCGCCGCCGTTGACGTTGACGATCTCCTCGTCGGCGCCGAGCATCCGCGTCGACTGCTTCGCGACCGACGCGAACGCCTCGTTGATCTCCACCCGCGCGACGTCGTCCATTCCGCGCCCCGCGGCCGCCAGCACTCGCTCCGCCGCGGCAGCCGGCGTCCGCGCGATGTACGCGAACTCCTCCGCCACGTACGCGTGGCCGAGGATCCGCGCCAGCGGCTCGATCCCACGCCTTTCCGCCCACTCCTCGGAGCAGACCACGACACACGAGCCGCCGTCGGTGACCCCGGGAGCATTGCCGGCGGTCGTCGTGCCCTCCGGATCGAACACCGGACGAAGCGTGGCGAGCTTCTCGAGGGTCGTGTCCCGGCGGATGCTCTCGTCCGCGGCGACGTCGCCGACGGGGACGATCTCGTCGTCGAACCGTCCCGCGTCCTGCGCGGCCGCCGCGCGCTCGTGCGAGCGCGCCGCCCATGCGTCCTGGTCCTCGCGGGAGATCCCGAGATCGCGCGAGACGGCCGAGGCCTGCTGAACCATGTGCAGCCCGTCGAACGTCGACGTGAGGCCGTCGAAGACCATCGAGTCGACAACCTCGCCGTTGCCCATCCGGTAGCCGAAGCGCCCTTTCGGAAGGAGATAGGGAGCGCGCGACATCGACTCCATCCCGCCCGTCACGACGACGTCGTGACGGCCGGCGGCGATCATCAGCTCGGCGATCTCGATCGCTCGGACGGACGAGGCGCAGACCTTGTTGATCGTGTCCGCGGGAACCTCCTTCGGGATCCCCGCCGCGATCGCCGCCTGGCGCGCGGGCGCCTGGCCCGCGCCTGCCTGGAGGACCTGGCCCATGACGACGTAGCCGACCTCCTCGGGGTCGACGCCGGCCCGCTCGAGCCCCCCGCGGATCGCGACGGCGCCGAGCTCGGTCGCGGGAACGTCGGCGAGACCGCCTCCGAAACGGCCGAACGGCGTCCGAACAGCGCTGACGATCACCGCGCTCGACATGTCGACCAGCGTACCCGCGTCGAGGCTCTAGGCTCCTTGCCCATGACGCCCTCCGCCACCATCGCGACCGACCTGCTCACCCCGCTCGGCGCGTATCTCCGACTGCGCGGAATGGGCGGCGCGAGCTTCCTGCTCGAGTCGGTCGAGCGAGGCAGGCTGGGCCGCAGCTCGTGGATGGGTGCGGGGTCGAAGCTCGTCACGTTCGCCGAGGCGGAGGCGCTGGGGCTTCCCGTCGTCGGGTACCTCGCCTACGATCACGTCGCCGAGCTGGAGCCGACGGTGGTGCTCCCCGAGGAGGGGCACGGGCTTCCCGAGAGCCGGCTCGTCGTCGCCGAGACGCTCGTCCGCTTCGATCACGGTGCTGGGACCGCGGAGGTGCTCGCAGGGGACCCGGAGGAGATCGAGGGACGTCTGGAGGCGGGCATCCCCTGGCACCCCGAGACGCGCGGCACGGCAGGCCCGCTCCGGCGCTTCCCGGAGCGCGAGCGCTACGAGGACATGGTGCGCGCCGTGAAGCGGCACATCGTCGCCGGCGACGTCTTTCAGTGCGTCCCGTCCCAGCGCGCCGAGCGGCCGACGTCCGCCTCACCGCTCGACGTCTACCGAGCGCTGCGGCGCGTCAACCCGTCCCCGTACCTCTTCCTGCTCGAGCTCGACGGGGTCTCGCTCGTCGGCTCGTCCCCAGAGCGCCTGGTTGCCTGCGAGGACGGCCGCGCGAGCCTCTGCCCGATCGCGGGCACGACGGAGCCGACGGAGGGGGACGTCGAGCGGCTGCTCTCGTCCGAGAAGGACCGGGCCGAGCACGTGATGCTCGTCGACCTCGGGCGCAACGACCTTTCGCGGGTCTGCCGTGCGGGAACCGTGCACGTCGCGCGCAGCATGGAGGTCGAGCGGTTCTCGCACGTGTCGCACCTCGTCTCCGAGGTCGTCGGCGAGATCCGCGAAGGCGTGACGCCGTTCGACGTGCTCCGCGCGTGCTTCCCGGCGGGCACCGTCAGCGGCGCGCCCAAGATCCGCGCGATGCAGCTCATCTCCGAGCTCGAGGGTTTCAGGCGCGGCCCGTACGGCGGCGCCGTCCTCTACTCGCTTCCGGACGGCACCATGGACGCGTGCATCACGCTCAGGACGACGATCATGCGTGACGGGATCGCCTACCTCCAGGCCGGCGCCGGCGTGGTCGCCGACTCCGACCCGGCTGCCGAGCACGAGGAGTGCCTGCGCAAGCTCGCTGCGATGGAGGCCGCGATCGACCTCGCCGAACAGGAGCTCGCGAGATGAAGCTCCTGATGATCGACAACTACGACTCGTTCACGTACAACCTCGTGCACCTCTTCGAGGAGCTCGGCGCCGAGGTCGTGACGGTGCGAAACGACGCCATCACGCCGGACGGCGCTGCGGAGCTCGCCCCCGACAGGCTCGTCGTGTCGCCCGGGCCGGGCCGCCCCGAGGATGCGGGAGTCTCGATCGAGGTGATCCGGCGGCTCGGCCCGACCACGCCGACGCTCGGCGTCTGCCTGGGGCACCAGGCGATCATCGAGGCCTTCGGCGGCGATATCGGCCAGGCGAAGGCGCTGCTCCACGGCAAGGCGAGCGTCGTCCTCCACGACGGCGAGGGTGTCTTCGCGGGACTGCCGGCGGAGGTGGAGGTCGGCCGCTACCACTCGCTCGCGGCGACCGTCGTTCCGGACGAGCTCGAGGTGACCTCACGGACGCACGACGGCGAGGTGATGGGCGTGCGCCACGTCACCCTTCCGATCGAGGGCGTCCAGTTCCATCCCGAGAGCGTCCTCACGCCGCTCGGGCCTGCGATGGCACGGAACTTCCTCTCGTGATCACCCGCGCGATCGCCGACGTGGCCGACGGCCGCGACCTCACGCGCGAGGAGGCGCGCGAGGTCATGGCCGGGATCATGGCCGGCGAGGCGACGCAGGCGCAGATCGCCGGATTCCTCGTCGCCCTGCGGGCGAAGGGCGAGACCGCGGACGAGATCGCGGGCTGCGCGGAGGCGATGCGCGAGCACGTGCTTCCCGTCCGGCCGGAGAGGGACGACGTCGTCGACGTCGTCGGTACGGGTGGCGACGGGGGCCGGACGCTGAACATCTCGACCGCAGCCGCGATCGTCACCGCCGCGGCCGGAGGGGCCGTCGCGAAGCACGGGAACCGGGCGGTCAGCTCGGCATCCGGCTCGGCCGACGTGCTGGAGGCGCTCGGCTTCACCCTCGAGCAGCCCCCCGAGCGGATCGCCGAGTCGATCGACCACCTGGGCTTCGGGTTCATGTTCGCCCCCTCGCATCATCCGGCGATGCGCCATGCCGCACCGGTGCGCCGCGAGCTCGGGACGCGGACGATCTTCAACGTGCTCGGTCCTCTGACGAACCCGGCCGGGGCGCGCGCAGGCGTCTTCGGCGTCTACTCGGCGTCGCTCGTCCGAACCATCGCCGACGCGCTGGCGCAGCTCGAGACGCGCCGCGCGTTCGTGGTGCACGGCTTCGGCGGGATCGACGAGCTCTCACCGTGCGGGCCGAACCAGGTCTCGGAGGTGGTCGACGGCACCGTCCGCGACCGTGTCGTCGACCCGGCCGAGCTCGGTATCGAGCCGTCGGACCCGGTGTCGCTCACCGGCGGCAGCCCGGAGGAGAACGCGGTGGAGATCCGCCGGATCCTCGCGGGCGAGGAGCACGGGCCGAAGCGTGAGGCCGTCCTCCTGAATGCCGCCGGGGGCATTGCCGCGGCAGGGCACGCACATGACTTGCGCGAAGGACTCGAGGTCGCCCGGACGACGCTCGAATCCGGCGCGGCCGCATCGCGGCTCGAGGAGCTGGCGGCGTTCTCGAGGGAGTCTTCCTGATGGGGCGCTTCGAGGACGCGCTGCGCCGGCCCGGGCTCGGTGCGATCGCGGAGATCAAGCGCCGTTCGCCATCGGCCGGAGACCTCCGGCCCGACGCCGATCCGAGCCGCATCGCCCCCGCCTACGCGCGCGCCGGGGCGGCGGCGATCTCCGTCCTCGTGGACGACCGCTTCGGCGGCTCGTGGGACGACCTCCGCGCGGCTCGCGCCTCGACGGACGCACCACTGCTCGCAAAGGGCTTCTTCTCGACGGTCGAGCACCTCCGCGCCGCAAAGGAGGCCGGCGCGGACGCTGCGCTGCTGCTCCTCCGGGATCTGGAAGACGAACAGGCTGCGGGCCTCCGGGCTCAGGCATCGAGCCTCGGCCTGGACACGCTCGTCGAGGCCCATGACGCCGCAGAGCTCGCGCGGGCAATCGCGCTCGACGCGCCGGTGGTCGGCGTCAACGCGCGCGACCTCTCGACGTTCGCGATCGATCGTGCCACGCAGCTCGAGCTCGTCGCGGCGGTGCCAGACGACCGAATCGTGATCGCGGAGTCGGGGATCGAATCGCGTGCGCAGGGCGCCGCAGCCGAGCTCGCCGGTGCGGACGCGATCCTCGTCGGGTCGACGCTGATGCGCGCGCCGGATCCCGCCGCCAAACTGACCGAGCTGCTCTCTCGCCCGCTCGTCAAGGTCTGCGGCCTGACGCGCGAGGACGACGTCGCCGTCGCCGCGGAGGCGGGAGCCGACCTGCTCGGCTTCGTCCTTGCGCCAGAGAGCCCGCGGGCGACAGAGCGGGTTTTCCCCGTCCCCGAGACGACCCTCGCTGTGGCCGTCTGGGTCGGCGAGGCCGGCCCCAGCGACGCGGCCGTCGACCAGGTGCACACGGTGGAGGAAGGCAAGGTGCGCGGGCGCGAGGCGATCCTCTACCGGGACGGCAAGCCGGTCGCGCGGCTCCTCGACCTGCCGTGGGGCGAGGACGATCCCACGCACTGGCAACGCACAGCCCAGCTGGTGTCCGACTTCAGTCGGACACCTCTGTCCCGCGCGGCCCGTGCGAACGCCCGGGTCCTGCTCGCCGGCGGCCTCGGCCCTGAGAACGTCGCCGCCGCGATCGCCGCCGTGCGTCCCTGGGCGGTGGACGCCTCCTCGTCGCTGGAGGTCTCGCCGGGCATCAAGGACCACGCTCGCGTGCGGGCTTACGTCGAGGCGGCTCGCAGTTGACCGCCCTCGAGGAGACCTTCGGTGAGTACGGCGGCCAGTACGTCCCCGAGACGCTGATCCCCGCGCTCGAGGAGCTGACCGCCGCCTGGAACGACGCGAAGGACGACGCTGCGTATCGCGCGGAGCTGGACGAGCTCGGCCGGACGTACGTGGGTCGCCCGTCGCCGATCACGCTGGTCGAGCGGTTCGCACCCGGCCGGCGGGTCTACCTGAAGCGCGAGGACCTGAACCACACCGGCGCGCACAAGATCAACAACGCGCTCGGTCAGGTCGTCCTCGCCGGACGGCTCGGGAAGCGCAGGATCATCGCCGAGACGGG
>DASSBI010000284.1:0-2578 GCA_035698965.1 Gaiella sp.
CCGTCGCCGGCGGCACCGACCTCGTCGTCGGCGCGCGGCAGGGCAAGGCGTCGCTCCCGGACGCGCTGGTCGCCATCCACCGTGTCTCGGAGCTCCGCACGATCGAGGAGACGGCGGACAGCCTCCGCCTCGGTGCGCTCGTCACGCACGCCGAGATCGCGGCGCACCCTGCGATCCGCGAGCGGTTCACGGGCCTCGCCGACGCGAGCGCGATCGTCGGCTCGCACGCGACGCGCGCGCAAGGGACGATCGGCGGCAACGTGATGAACGCCTCCCCGGCGATGGAGACCGGCGGTCCGCTGATCTGCCTTGGGGCGACGGCGACGCTGCGCTCCGTCGAGGGCACCCGCGCCGTTTCCGTCGAGGATCTTTTCACCGGTCCCGGCGCGACGGCCGCGAACGCGGACGAGCTGCTCCTCTCGGTCGACGTTCCCGCCCCTCCGCCCGGAACGGGCAGCGCGTACGTCCGGCTCGAGTACCGCCGGCAGATGGAGATCGCCGTGGTCGGCGCGACGGCCGTCGTTCACTTCGAGGGCGGGCGCGTGCAGGACGCCCGCGTGGCGATCACGGCCCTCGCCCCGACGATTCGCCGCGTCCCGGGCGCCGAGCAGGCGCTCGCAGGCAGCGAGGCGGACGACGAGTCGCTCGCGGCAGCGGCCCGCGCGGCCGCCGCGGCTTCCGCCCCCATCTCCGACGTGCGCGCCTCCGAGCGCTACCGCCGCGCGATGGCGGAGGTGATGGCGCGGCGCGCCGTGGAGATCGCCGTCGCACGGGCGCGTGGTGCCGTCGTCCCGATTCCGGCGAGCGGGGCCCGCCCGTGAAGGTCGAGGCGACGCTCTCGGTCAACGGCGTGTCCTATCCGGTCGAGCTGGAGCCGGAGACGAGCCTCCTGGCCGCCGTCCGCGACGTCGTGGGCCTGACCGGCGCCAAAGAGGGCTGTGACGACTCCGAGTGCGGCGCCTGCATGATGCTCCTCGAAGGAAAGCCGGTGAACAGCTGCTCGTATCTCGCGCTCCAGGCCGAAGGCAGCGACGTGACGACGGTCGAGGGCCTCGCAACGGGCGACGGGCTGAGCCCGCTCCAGACGGCCTTCCTCGAGCACGGGGGCGTGCAGTGCGGCTTCTGCACACCCGGGATGCTGATCTCGGCGACGGCGCTGCTCGAGGACAACGCGACGCCGTCGCCCGACGAGGTGCGCATCGCGCTCTCCGGCAACCTCTGCCGCTGCACCGGCTACGACGGCATCGTGAAGGCCGTCCTCGCCGTCGCCGAGACGGGCTAGAGGACTCGCTCGACCCGGCGCACGGCGTCGGCATCGGCGAGGCCGCGGAGCGCGACCGTCGTGCGGCGGCGAACGACGTCGTCCGCCGTCGCCGCCCACTCCTCGGTCGCCGCGAAACGGGCCTGCGCGACGATGTCCGGCCCGTCGGGATGGATCCGCTCGAGGAGCGACGGGTCATCCACCGCGGGCGCGACGACGCGGGCGGCGCGGCTGCCGTAGAGATGCCGGAGGTGCGCCTCCACGTCGGGATCGACCTCGACCGGGAGCTCGGGCGCGGCTCCACGGGCTCCGGGAAGCGGAAACGGACGCCGGTCGACGCGTCGCAGGCCGAGCGGCTCGCGCACGCGCTCGAGAGCGTCGAGCGCGATCTTCCGGTACGTCGTCAGCTTCCCCCCGGCGACGCTGAGCATCCCGCCGCTGCCGAGGGAGAACACGGTCTCGCGCCGCGCGTTCGCCGTCGCGCCGTCGCCGAGCGGCAGCACGCGCAGCCCCGCGAATGCGGCGCGCACGCTGTCGCGCCGGAGCAGCGACGACGGCAGGGCGGTCGCGGCCTCGCCGAGGACCTGGACGATGTCGGCCTCCTCGACCGCGACGTCCGCCGGGTCTCCCTCGAAGTCCGAGTCGGTCGTGCCGAGCAGCAGCAGGCCGTACCACGGCACCGCGAAGGTCACGCGCACGTCGTCCTGCGGCACGGTGAGCGCCGCCGTCCAGTCCTCTCCGCCCGGCACGAGCACGTGCGCGCCCTTGCTCAGCCGGACGGACGTCCCTGCGCGCGGATCCTCGAGACGTCTCACGTGGTCGACCCACGGGCCCGCGGCGTTGACGACCACGCGCGCGCGCACCTCGACGGTGTCGCCGTCGACGCCGACCTCGGCGCCTGCCACCTGCCCGCCGTCGAACGACAGCGAGACGACCTCCGCCCGGTTGAGCACCGTGGCGCCGTGCGCCGCGGCCTCGACGACGTTCTCGAGGCAGAGCCGAGCGTCGTTCGTCCACGCGTCGGCGTAGAGCGCGCAGGAGCGAAGGCCGTCGCGACGGAGCGCGGGAACGAGGTCGCCCGCGCGGTCCGGCTGCACGAGCCAGTTGAGTCGCGAGAGCGCGAGCGTCGAGTAGAGCAGGATCCCGCTCTGCACGAACGCGGGCCGGAACGGGCCACCCCGGTAGAGCGGCAGCAGGAACGGCAGCCGGTGCACGAGGTGTGGTGCCACCGGGCCGGTCAGCGTGCGCCGCTCGTGGTGCGCCTCGCGGACGAGTCGCACGTCACCGAGCCGGAGATAGCGCAGACCGCCGTGGATC
>DASSBI010000285.1:0-4570 GCA_035698965.1 Gaiella sp.
TCGGGAAGCTCGAGCAGACGCAGCCTGTTGGAGACCCCGGGCTTCGATCTGCCGACCCGTTCGGCCACCTCGCCGAGGGAGAGCTCGAACTCGTCGAGGAGCGTCGCGTACGCGCGGGCCTCCTCGACCGGCGAGAGGTTCTCGCGGGCGACGTTCTCGACGAGCGCGAGCAGCAGTGTGTCCCGATCGTCGGTCTCGCGGACGAGAGCGGGGAGCGTCTCCAGGCCGGCCTCGCGGGCGGCGCGCCAACGTCGCTCGCCGGCGACGAGCTCGTACCCGCCTTCCGGGCGCGGCCGGACGACGATCGGCTGCAGGACTCCCTGATGGCGGAGCGAGGCGGCGAGGCCGGACGTCGCCTCCGGCTCGAACCGCCGGCGCGGCTGGCGCGGGTTGGGATGGATCGCGTCGATCGGCAGGTGGAGGAGGTCGCTTCCCCCTGCGGCGCCGCCGCCGACGAGCACCTCGAGCCCACGGCCGAGGCCGCGGCGGGGAGCGGGGGTCTCAGCTGCGCTCGACAAGCTCCATCGCCACCTTCCAGTAAGCCTCGGCGCCGGCCGAGCGGCGGTCGTAGGCGATCGCGGGAAGCCCGTGGCTCGGCGCCTCGGCGAGGCGTACCGAGCGAGGGACTGTCTGTGTGAAGACGAGATCTCCGAAGTGCGAGCGGAGCTCGCGCTCGACGTCCTCCGCGAGACGAGTCCGGCCGTCGACCATCGTCAGGAGGATCCCGGCGACGCCCAGGCGCGGGTTGAGGCGCCGCTTGACGAGGTCGATCGAGCCGAGCAGCTGTGAGAGGCCCTCGAGGGCGTAGTACTCGGCCTGGACGGGGACGATCACGCTGTCCGCGGCGGCGAGCGCGTTCACGGTGAGAGGCCCGAACGAGGGCGGGCAGTCGAGGAAGACGAACCGGTAAGGCTCCGTCGCGTCGTCGCGCAGCGCGTCGGCGAGGTAGCGCTCTCCGCCCTCGAGCGCCGAGAGGTGCACCGTCGCCGCAGCGAGCTCGGCCTTGGCCGGAACGACGTCGAGGTTCGCGACGGGGGCGGCGTCGACGAGCTCGCGGAGCGGCGTGCCGTCCAGGAGGTCGAGCGTCGAGTGGCCGTTGGCGCGGAGACCCAGCCCCGAGGTGGCGTTCGCTTGCGGGTCGAGATCGACGATCAGGCAGCGCTCGCCGGCCTCGGCCAAGCAGGCGGCGAGATTGACGGCCGTCGTGGTCTTGCCGACGCCGCCCTTCTGGTTCGCGATCGCGTAGATCCGGGCCGGCACGGGCCCACGGTAGCCACGCAACCGGACGCCCCTGCTCGGCAAACGGCGGCGTGCGGTGTCAGACACCGATTTTTGTCAAGGCCGAATCGTCCCGAATCTGCGTCGATCGTTCCACAGGCCGCAAACCGTCTCTTCATGCGGAGTGTCGTCGTCGGTGGCAGTTCCGCCGGCGGTCCCACGCCTCGCAAGTGCCGCCGCACCAGCGTCCAGGCTGTGGACGAACCGGCACGGAATCGGCGCAGTCTTCCCTTGACAGAAATCGGTGTCTGACACCGTCGTCCGATCTCAGGCGAGCGGTCGCTTGCGAGCGACGCCCGTGCGGCGGGGGAAGCCGGGCGGGGTCGGGCCCGTCTTGCGGACGACCAGGAAGCCCGCGGGCGAAGCCTCGACACGGCCGCCGACCTGCGACGCCGCGCTCGCCGCCCGTTCCCCGTCGAGCGAGGGGCCGACCCAGAGCACGACGGCGCCGCCCTCGCGGACGAGCGGCAGGCACCACTCGAGGGCAGTCGGTGGGTGCGCGAGCGCCTTCGCGACCGCGACGCCGTAGGTCTCGAGCGGCTGTTCCTCGGCGCGTCCCCACACGACGCGGAGGCTCGGCAACTCCGCCGTCCATCGCTCGAGGAAGTCGCACTTGCGGCGCTCGGCCTCGAGGAGCGTCACTTCCCGCCCGGGCAACGATGCAGCGAGTGGAATTCCCGGTGTTCCGCCGCCCGAGCCGACGTCGACGATGGGACCATCCTCCCGCTCGACGAGCGGTGCGGCTCGCAGCGCGTCGTCGAGAAGAACGCGCCGGGCCTCGTCCGGGTCGCGGAGCGCGGTCAGGCCGGGGGTCGCCAGGAGGGCGGTGAGCCAGCGGTCGAGGACGTCTGGGCGCATCCCACCGGAGTGTGGCGAAGGAAGAGCGGCGAGGCTCACGCCACGCCCCTCGCGGCGCTGCTCAGTCGACCGAGCGACGCGGCAGGACGACGACGTAGCGGTGCGGCTCCATGCCCTCGCTCTCGGTCTCGACCTCGGGATCGTCCTTCAGCGCCTCGTGGACGAGCCGCCGCTCCACCGCGCTCATCGGCTCGAGCTCGACGGGACGGCCCGTGGCGGAGGCCTGCTCCGCGCTGCGCCGCGCGAGCGACTCGAGCGTGGTCGCGCGGCGCGCGCGGTACCCGGCCGCGTCGATCACGATCCTGCGGCGATCCTCCCCGACCGCGCGATGCGCGATCGTGTTCGCCAGGTACTGGAGCGCGTCGATCATCTGCCCGTGGCGCCCGATGAGGACACCGAGGTCATGGCCCGAGACTGTCGCGGTGACGACGTCGTCGTTCTCGACGACGGAGATCGTCCCGCTCACGCCGAGCGCTGCGAGCGACCGCTCGAGCAAGCTCCGCGCGACTCCGCCCTCTCCGCCGCCGTCCTCGTCGAGCGACTCCGCAGGAGACGCGACAGGAGCGGCGGGCCGCTCCACGGTCGCTAGCACCCGCGCCGGGGTGTAGCCGACGCCCAGCAGGCCGCGCTCGCCCTCGCTCAGCACCTGGAAGCGGACCGCCTCCCGCTCGATCCCGGGCGCGAGCTGCTCGAGCTCACGAAGAGCCGCCCACTTGGCCTCGCCGACGGTCTCGCCCGTCGCCTCGACGGAGACGTCGTCGCTCATCGCCGTTTGCTGCCGCCGCTCCGCTTTCGCTTCACGCGCCGCGGCGGGCCGGCGTTGACGGGCGCCGTCCCGTCGGTCGTCGGCACACCCGGCTTCCGCTTCGAGGTCGTCGACTTGGCGGGCGTCGCGGGAGGCTCCTTCGGCGGGGTCCGCGAGCTCTTGGGCTGCGCGCCGAGATTCGGTCGGGGCATCATCTTGCGGGTCACCACGCCCTGCCCCGTCGTCCACAGGTTCGTCGTCAGCCAGTAGATCATCAGCCCGGTCGGGAAGTTGAGGATGAACGGGACGAAGACGATCGGCAGGACCATCATCATGATCCGCTGCGCCTTCTGCATCGTCGCCGCCATGAAGTACGACGACGTCAGCTGGCTCGCGACGTAGATCACGAGCAGCAGCGGCCCCCAGCCGTCCTTCGTCGGCTCGGTGATGTTCACGAGCCCGATGAAGTCGAGGCTCGATCCCGGATAGCTCGGGAAGACCTCCCGCTCGAAGCCCTTGAGAACGTAGAAGAGCGAGATGAAGATCGGGATCTGGAGGACGATCGGGAGGCACGACGCGGCCGGGTTGATCTTGTTCTCGCGGTAGAACTTCATGAGCTCTTCGTTCTGCCGCTGCTTGTCTCCCTTCCAGCGCTGCTGGATCTCCTTCATCTCCGGCGCATGCGCCTGGAGGTTCTGCATCGAGTGGATCTGCCGCACCGTGACGGGAACGAGCACGAGGCGCACCATCACGACGAGCGCGACGATCGACCAGGCCCACGAGAAGCCCGCGGTCGTGTGGAGCCACTCGAGGAGATTGGTGAGGAAATCCTCGATCGGCCGCAGGGGATTGACCACGCCGATCACGTGCGCACCCTCTTCTCCGGCGCACGCGGACGGAACAGCGTGCGGTCCGAGACGCGATCGACTCCGCCGTGGCTCCAGGGGTTGCACCGAAGCAGGCGCCAGCCTGCGAGGATCCCGCCGCGGACGAGCCCGAGCTCACGGAACGCGTCGAGCGCGTACTGCGAGCAGCTCGGGTGGTACTTGCACGTCCCGGCCGGCGTGAGGAGCCCGAAGGTATGGCGCCACGCCTGCACGAGCCCGATGCCGATCCACCTCATGCGTGCACCTTGCCGATCACCTCGCGCACTTGCTCGACGAGCCATTCGTGGCCGCGGCTCTCGGCCGCCTCGGCGAGACCCGGCCGCGCGGCGAGGACGTAGTCTCTCCCGGACGCCACGTCCGTGCCCAGCTCGACCCAGACCGCGCGGAGCTGGCGCTTGAGACGGTTACGCGCGACGGCCGGCCCGACGGCCCGAGGGATCGCGAGGCCGAGCCGGGGCACGCCGTCTGCGTCCTCGTCGCGGGTGAACCAGTGCAGCGTCAGCGAGCGCGTCGAAACCGACCGTCCCTGACGGTAGACGGCGTCGAAGTCGCGAGAACGGGACAGGCGCTGCCGGCGCTCCACGGCGCAGAGCTCAGGCGGAGAGGCGCTTCCGCCCCTTGGCGCGGCGGCGCTTGAGAATCGCCTGCCCGCCGCGGGTGGACATGCGCGCACGAAACCCGTGCTTGCGCTTGCGGCGGCGGACGTTCGGCTGGTACGTGCGCTTCACGACGGAGAGGAGCCCTTCGCTTGAACGTTGCCCGCACCTCGGGGCGCGGCGGAGCGCGGAGTATAGACGAGCTT
>DASSBI010000286.1:0-3673 GCA_035698965.1 Gaiella sp.
CCTCGCGAAGCAGGCGCTCGAAGCCGGGAAGCACGTCTTCGTCGAGAAGCCGCCCGCCATGCGGGGAGAGGAGATGGAGGAGCTGGTCGCGCTGGCCGAGGCGCGCGACCTCGCCCTCATGCCGGGCCACCTGCTGCTCTACCACCCCGGGCTCCGGAGGGTGAAGGAGCTCGTCGACTCCGGCGAGCTCGGCGAGGTGGCGTGCGTCTACGGCAACCGGCAGAACCTCGGCGTGATCCGCTCCAACGAGAACGCCCTGTGGTCGCTCGGCGTCCACGACCTGTCCGTGATCCTCTGGCTTCTCGGGGAGGAGCCGAGCGAGGCGGTGGCGCACGGCATGGACTACCTGCAGAAGGGGATCGAGGACGTCGTCTTCTGCTTCCTCCGGTTCCCTTCGGGCAAGGTCGCGCACATGCATCTCTCCTGGCTCGACCCCCACAAGATGCGGAGGATGACCGTCGTCGGCCGCGAGAAGATGGTCGTCTTCGACGACATGGAGCTCGAGCGCAAGGTCACGGTCTACGAGAAGGCGCCATGGGAGCCCGCGTCGACGTACGGCGAGTGGCGCACGCGCACCGGCGACATCTCGAGCCCGAAGATCCCGAACGACGAGCCCCTGCGGCTCGAGCTGCAGCATTTCCTGCGGCTCGTGGAGGAGGGTCCCGGCGACCACCGCGAGGCGCGTGACGGGCTGGCGGTGGTGCGGGCGCTCGACCGGCTCACGACCTCGCTGCGCACCGGATCGCCGGCATGAGCGCCGAGATCCACCCCACGGCCGTCATCCATCCCGGAACGGTGCTCGGCGACGGCGTGAAGGTGCTCGAGCATGCCGTCGTCGGCAAGCAGCCGACGCTCTCGCCGCGCTCGACGGCGAAGCGCGAGCCGCTGCCGCCCACCGTCGTCGGCGACGCGACGGTGATCTCGACCGGGGCGATCGTGTTCGCCGGCTCGAGCGTCGGTGCACGGGTGATCCTCGGCGACCAGTCCTGTGTGCGCGAGCGCGTCACGATCGGCGACGACGTGGTCGTCGGCCGCGGCTCGCTCGTCGAGAACGACACGACGATCGGCGCGCGGACGAAGATCCAGGCGGATGCCTATGTGACGGCGTATTCGACGCTCGAGGAGGACGTCTTCGTCGCTCCGTGCGTCGTGACGACGAACGACAACTTCATGGGCCGCACCGAGAAGCGGCTCGAGCTGATGAGGGGCCCGACGATCCGTCGCGGCGCGCGCGTCGGTGGCGGAGCGATCCTCTGCCCCGGCGTCGAGGTCGGCGAGGAAGCGTTCGTCGGCGCGGGCGCCGTGGTGACGAGGGACGTACCACCCCGGAAGGTCGTCGTCGGCAGCCCCGCCCGCGTGATCCGGGACGTTCCCGACGACGAGCTCCTCACCGGCTGACTTCCCTCAGCGGGTGCGGACGATTGAGAGCCGGTAGGCGACCGGCGAGACGGACGGTGCGGTGAGCCGCGCCTGGAGGAAGTGCCAGCCCGCCTGGTCGGCCTTCCAGCCGAGCCGCTCGCGGCGGCCCGGCCTGTTCGAGAGGCGGACGCGCAGGTCCTGCCGCGCGAGATCGGCCA
Organism: Gaiella sp.; assembly: GCA_035698965.1. Taxonomy (GTDB): domain Bacteria; phylum Actinomycetota; class Thermoleophilia; order Gaiellales; family Gaiellaceae; genus Gaiella. The sequence goes on from DASSBI010000286.1 coordinate 1,578, forward strand.
CGGCGACCGTCTCCGGCCGCCAGAGCGCGAGCGCCACCCTGGCGTCCTGCGACGGCACGAGCGAGGCGTAGAGCTTCTCGCCTGGGTGCAGGTAGACGGCGTAGACGTCGTCCTGGTCGTCCCAGAAGTCGAGCGACGCCTTCACGAACCGCGCCTTCTCGCCGGCGGGGAAGTAGAGGCGGTACGCGTCCTCGCCCGCGTCGTCGTTGGGCTCGTGGGCATCCCGCGGCGGTAGCGGCCCACCGAGCGCCGTCATGGCGGCGGTCGCGTCGAGCGCGCCCCAGCCCGTATAGGCGTCGCGCCCGGGTGCGCAGGCACGGCAGCCGGTCTGCGCGCTCGCGTCGACGGCGGAACGCTCGATGATCGCCGTCACCTGCTCGGGGCGGAGCAGCGGCCGCGCGCCGAGGAGGTTCGCTGCGACGGCGCTCGCCTGCGGTGCCGCGAACGACGTTCCCTCGGGTGGGCGGAACTCGTCGGTCGCGCACGGCGTGTAGCCCTGGTCGGCACAGGAGGCACGCTCGCCGGTCAGCGACCGCGGGAACGTCGAGAGGATGTCCTCGCCCGGCGCGGCCACGTCGTTGTAGACGGCGTCCCGGTTCGAGAACGCCGGAGAGGCGCCGCCGCGCGTCAGCGCGCTCACCCCGAGCACATGCGGAAGCGCCGCCGGGTAGCTCGCGAAACGCCACGGCGTCCGGGGCGCCTGGTCCGAGTTGCCGACGGCGGCGACCACGACCGCTCCGCGCTTCACGGCGTACGCGATCGCCTCCTGCTCGAGCCGGGAGTACGTGTCGCGGCCCGGGTTGCGGGGATCGCGAAGCCCGCCGAGGCTGACGTTGACGACCCGCGCGCCGTTGTCGACGGCCCAGTGGATCGCGCGAGACTCCGCCTGCACCGAGATCGTGCCGTTCGGGGAGACGACCTTCGCGACCACCAGCTCCGCCGCCGGGGCAAGTCCCGCGATTCCGACGTCGTTGTCGAGCTGCGCGGCGATGACGCCGGCCACGATCGTGCCGTGGCCGCGCGTGTCCTGGGCCGTCCCTCCGACGAAGCTCTTCGCCACCGCGACCTGACGCGAGAGGTCGGGGTGGGTCAGGTCGATCCCGGAGTCGATCACCGCGACCCGCACCGGAGCGAGCGGCGGCGGCGTCTGCCAGGCGTCGTACGCCCGGTTCGCGAGCGCGTACCACTGCTTCGGCGCGAGGGGGTCGGTCGGGACGAAGGAGACGCGCCGCACGCGGTCGGGCTCCGCCCAGGCCACGCCGTCGACGTTGCGAACAGCGGCTACCGAGGTGGCGACGGACAGCGCGCGAAGCGGCGCAAGGCTGGTCGCACGCGCACCGGTCGCGTGTTCGATCGCCGCGACGACGACGCTCGGGTCGGCGCCCGGGCGGAGGCCCACGGTCGTGCCGCCCGCGAAGCCCGGCGCCGGAACGGCGAGCGCGGCACCGACGGCGAGCGCCCAGAGAAGGGCGCGCCGGCTCACGCGGTGACCCGGACCGTCAGCGGCGGGCCTGCGAGGCCGTCGGCGGAGAGGCGGTAGACGGTCGTCCCGCTCGCCGGGAGCTTGACCGCGAACGTCCCATCCGCAGCCGGCGAGAGGCGCTTCGCCGTAACCCACGCCCCGCCCGGCGTCCGGCGCTCGATCGTCGCGCCCTCGACCTCCCGCGCGACACCGGTCAGCTGCACGACGGTCGACGCGCCCTTCGGCCGGCTCGGCAGATCGAGTCGCAATGTCCCGAGGCGGAAGCCGGTCGACTTGAGGCCGAGGCGCGTCCGGACGTCGCTCAGCCGTGCGGAGGCCGTCTGGCCGTCGGCCGTCGTGAGTCGCATTGCCGCAGGCTTCCCCGGCGTGCCGGGGACGTAGGCGACGTCCGCGACCGGGTTCTTCAGGCCGAAGCGGGCCGCGAGCTGGGCGCCGGTGAGGAGCTGCGGTGTCCAGGCGTGGTTGGGCGAGGCCGCGTCCCACGGATCGTCGACCGCGACGAGGTAGGGAAGATCGAGGCCGAACGCGTCGAGCGAGCTGATCGTCCTGCCGCCGCTCGACGAGAAGTAGAGCGTCTGTGCGGGCGCGCCGTCGTACGTGAGGATCTGCCCGC
>DASSBI010000287.1:0-6369 GCA_035698965.1 Gaiella sp.
GGACGTGGGCGGCAGCGTCACGCGCTGCCCGTCCCGGACGACGACGACCGTCAGCTTGCGGCCGTCGGAGCCGGAGATCAGGTGCGAGATGTCCTCGGGCTGCACGACCGCGCCGTCGATCGACACGATCCGGTCGCCCGCGCGCAGGCCCGCGGCGGCGGCCGGTGTGCCGCTCGAGACGGCCTCGACGGTCGTGGTCGCCTTTCCGGCCGAGGTCATGAAGAGCCCCGTGAAGAGGACGAGCGCGAGGACGATGTTTGCCGCGGGCCCGGCGCCGATCGCCGCGACGCGCTTCCACGTCGGCGCTCTCCAGTAGGCGGTCGGGCCGAGCGCGTCCGTGAGATCGTCGAGCCCCTTCTCGAGCGTCGCAGCCGTGTTCGCGGACAGCTCCTGCTCGACGGCGAGCTCGCGCAGCACGCGCAGCGAGTCGCGGGCCGCATCGTGGTCGTCGGCCGCCAGCGCGCCGCGCAGGCGGGCTGCGGCCCCCTCGAGCGCCGGAGCCTCCCCGAGCGCCCGGCCGAGGCCCATGTCGACGTCCGCGGGCGACGGGCGGTGCATGCCCGGGATCTTCACGAACCCACCGAGCGGGATCGCACCGATGCCGTACTCGATGCCGTTGCGCGTCCGCTTCCAGATCGCGGGCGGGAACCCGACGTAGAACCGCCGCGGCCGCATCCCGAGCACGAGCGAGACGACGAAATGGCCGAGCTCGTGGACGAAGATCAACAACCCGAGGCCGACGATCGCGATGAGGACGGTCATGCCGGTTGCCGCCCCCGGGCGGCGAGCCGCCGCGCCTCGTCGTCGGCCGCGACGAGGTCGTCGAAGTCCCGCGCGTGAGCGCCGTCGACCTGCGCGAGTGTCTCCTCGACCACGGATGCGATATCGGCAAACGCGAGGCGGCCCTCCAGGAACGCAGCGACGGCGATCTCGTTCGCCGCGTTGTACGCGCAGGGCGCGGTCCCGCCACGCTCGCCTGCCGCGCGAGCCAGCTCGAGCAGCGGAAAGGCCTCGTCGTCGACCGCCTCGAAGGCCAGCGTGAGCCCTTCGAGCGGAAGCTGCGGCACGGGCGTCGCCGCACGCGCGGGGTACGTCAGTGCGTACGAGATCGGGACCCGCATGTCCGGGAGCCCCATGTGCGCAAGGAGCGCGCCGTCGCGGAAGCGGACGAGCGAGTGGACGATCGAGGACGGATGCACGACGACCTCGATCGCGTCGTACGGCAGCGCGAAGAGCCAGTGCGCCTCGATCAGCTCGAGCCCTTTGTTCGCGAGGGTGGCCGAGTCGACCGTGATCTTCGGCCCCATCCGCCAGGTGGGATGAGCGAGCGCCTCCTCGGCGGTCACGTCGGCGAGCTCCTCGATGGCGCGGCCGCGGAACGGTCCGCCCGACGCCGTGAGGACGAGGCCGGCGACGCTCTCGCGGTCGCGTCCCTCGAGGCACTGGTGGAGGGCCGAGTGCTCGCTGTCGACCGGCAGAAGCAGTCCTCCCCCACGCTCCTGCGCTGCGAGGGCGAGCCCGCCCGCTGCGACGAGGCTCTCCTTGTTCGCGAGCGCAAGCGTGATGCCATGCTCGAGCGCCCAGAGAGTCGCCCGGATGCCCGCGAATCCGACGACAGCGTTCAGGACGATGTCGGGAGCGCTGCGCTCCAGCAGCTGAACGGGATCGCCGCCGACCTGGGCGTGCGCGACGGCATGCTCGGCGGCGAGCTCGTCCAGCGGCGTCGAGCCGGATTGCAGGGCACACAGCTCGAGTTCGGGGTGCTCGGCGACGATCTCGAGCGCCTGTCGGCCGATCGATCCGGTCGCACCGATGACGGCGACGCGTTTCACGCCCGCAAGGATGCCTGAGCGCCCGTGAAGGAGCCGTTCAGGTCAGGGCGAGGAGCGCGACGTAGGCGGCGGGACCCGCCCAGAGCAGCGAGTCGACCCGGTCGAGCACGCCGCCGTGACCCGCGAGCAGGCGCCCCGAGTCCTTGACGCCGAGATCGCGCTTCACCGCCGACTCGAAGAGGTCGCCGAGCGTCGCCGCGACGGCGATCACGAGCCCGAGGACGAGCGACTCGCCCGTCGTCACGACGTCCTGGTCGTAGAGCGCGAAAAAGGCGACCGCGACGGCGGCGACGGTGCCGCCGACGAAGCCCTCCCACGACTTCCCGGGCGAGATCACAGGCGCCATCCGGTGGCGCCCGATCGCACGCCCGACGAAGAACGCCGCCGTGTCGTCGGCGAAGACCGTGAGCAGCGTGACGAAGATCAGCAGTCGCCCGTCGCTCGGGATGCCCCGCAGGAGCATCAGATACGCGAGCCCGCCCCCGACCCACGCGACGCCGAGCACCGTCACCGCGAAACCTGCGACTGCGTGCTGGCGCGCGCTCGAGACGAAGAACACGAGCAGCGCCGCGGGCACCGTCGAGAGAATGCCGGGCAGCACCCAGGTCGCCCCGCCGAGCTGGGCGCCGAGAAGCGTCAGGAGCACGCCGACGTAGCCGCCGAGCACGATCGGCCGCAGGCTGCGGGCGATCGTGAAGAGCTCGTGCAGCGCGAGCAGGCCGCCGACGGCTGCGAGGCCGAAGAGCCACCACCCGCCGAGCCAGACGAGGCCGAGGACGAGCGGCAGCAGGACGGCCGCGACAACGAGACGCGAGACGAAGGGGCTCATCGGGTCGCCCGCGCCCCGAAGCGGCGCTGGCGAGCGGCATACGCCTCGACGGCCGTGCGCAGATCGTCGACGTCGAAGTCCGGCCAGAGCGTGTCGGTGAACACGAGCTCGGCGTACGCCAGCTCCCAGAGCAGGAAGTTGGAGATGCGGAGCTCGCCCGACGCGCGGATCAGGAGGTCGATCTCGGCGAGCTCGGGTGCGTAGAGCCGCTGCGCGAGCGCCGCCTCGTCGACGTCCTCGGCCGGAACGCCGTCCTCGACGAGCCGGCGCGCGGCGTCCACGATCTCGGCGCGCCCGCCGTAGTCGAACGCGATCCAGAGCGAGAGCGTCTCGAGGGAGGCCGTCTCGTCCTCGAGCGCGCGCATCTGCTCCTGGATGGCCGGGTCGATGCGGTCGCGCCTGCCGAGGAAACGTGTGCGCACGCCCTGTTTCGCGAGGTCGGGCAGCTCCTCGTCGATCGTCTCCGAGAGGAGGACCATCAGGTCTGCGACCTCATCCGACGGCCGTGTCCAGTTCTCCGTCGAGAACGCGTAGACGACGAGCGTCTCGATCCCGAGGTCGATCCCCGCCTCGACCGTCCGGCGGAGCGCGCGGGCACCCGCCCGGTGGCCCTCGTCGACGGACTTGCCGTGCGCCTCCGCCCAACGACCGTTGCCGTCCATGACAATGGCGACCACTCGCGCTGCGCGCGACTCGTCGCTAGAAGACCCCAGTTGATCGGTAGGCACGCTCGTCTAGAGGTTTGGCGCCGCAGGCGTCAGACCTCCATGATCTCGGCTTCCTTGTGCTTCAGGAGCTCATCGATGCGCTTGACGTGATCGTCGGTGAGCTTCTGCACCTGGGTCTCGGCGCGGCGCTCCTCGTCGTCGCCGACGTCGCCGTTCCGGACCAGCTCCTCGAGGTGCCGCATCACGTCACGCCGCACGTTTCGGATCGCGACCTTGCCGTCCTCCGCGTACCGGCGCACGAGCTTGACGAGCTCCTTGCGCCGCTCCTCGGTCAGCGAGGGGATCGGCAGGCGGATCAGCTTGCCGTCGTTGGAGGGCGTGAGCCCGAGGTCGGACTCCATGATCGCCTTCTCGATGGTCTTGATCTGCGTCGCGTCGTACGGCTGCACGGAGAGCAGGCGCGCCTCCGGGGCGCTGATCGTCGCCATGTTCGAGAGGGGTGTGGGCGTGCCGTAGTAGTCGATCGTGATGCGGTCGAGAAGCGCCGTCGACGCGCGGCCCGTGCGGACCGAGTTGAACTCGGTGCGCGTGTGCTCGATCGAGCCGTCCATCCGTTTCACGCAGTCCGCCAGGAACTCCTCGATCGCTGCCACTACGCCTCCCTCTCGCGCGTTGTCATTCGCCGTCGCTCGCCGGCGTCGAGACGATCGTGCCGATCCGCTCGCCGGACGCCACGCGGACGATATTCCCCTCGGCGAGTTCGAACACGTGGATCGGAACGTGGTTGTCCATGCAGAGCGAGAGCGCCGTGGTGTCCATCACACGCAGGCCGCGCTCGATCGCCTCGAGGTGCGTCAGCTCGGGTAGGAAGCGGGCCTCCGGGTCGAGCCGCGGGTCGCCGTCGTAGACGCCCTCGACGCCGTTCTTCCCCATCAGAATGGCCTCTGCGCCGATCTCCAGCGCGCGCAGCGCGGCGGCCGTATCGGTCGTGAAGAACGGGTTGCCGGTCCCGGCGGCGAAGATCACGACGCGGCCCTTCTCGAGGTGGCGCATCGCGCGGCGGCGGATGTACGGCTCGGCCACCTCGGACACGGTGAGGGCGGACTGGACGCGCGTCTGCGCGCCGAGGCGCTCGAGCGCGTCCTGTAGCGCGAGCGCGTTCAAGAGCGTCGCGAGCATTCCCGCGTAGTCGGCGGTCGCGCGGTCCATGCCCTCGGCCGCGGCGCTCATGCCCCGGTAGAAGTTCCCGCCGCCGACGACGACCGCGATCTCGGTTCCGGCCGACTGGACGGCCAACACCTCCCGGGCGAGCGACGTCATGGTGCGAGGGTCGACGCCGTACTCGCGGTCTCCCATGAGGCTCTCGCCCGAGAGCTTGAGGAGTACCCGGCGGAACGCGGGAGCGGCCCCGGAGGGCTGCTCCACCAGCTCCTCGGGCTGTGCGGTCACGATCCGGCGACCGAGACCCGCGCAAACGCCTCGACGCTCGCCCCTGCCTCCTCGAGCGCCTTGCCGACCGTCGTCCCGGCGTCGTGGATCCATGCCTGCTCGAGCAGGACGCCGCCCGGCGCGGCCGCGAAGAAGCGCTTGGCGAGCATGCCGTCGACGATCTTCTCACGTGCCTGCTCGGGTTTGGAAGCCAGCTCGTCCGAGTTCGAGTAGATCTGCCGCTCGGCATCGACGACCTCTGCCGGGACGTCGGCCCTGGCGGTGTACGACGGGGCGGCGAACGAGACGTGCATGGCGACCTGGCGCGCGAGCTCCTCCGTGCCCCCCTCGAGCTGGACGACGACGCCGATCTTGTTGGCCGGCGGGTGGACGTAGGCGGCGAGCGTCCCGCCTTCGAACCGCTCCGCCCCGACGATGACGATGTTCTCGCCGAGCTGGGTGATCAGCTCCGTCCGCTCCCCGTCGAATCCTTCGGCCGCAGCGGGGCCGTCGGCGTGGACTGCACGAAGCACCTTCTCGCCGAACACCTTGAACGCGTCGTTCTTCGAGACGGGCTCGGTCTCGCAGCCGAGGCCGACGATCGAGGCCTTGCCGGAATCGACGATGACACCGACGAGCCCCTCGGTCGTGGCGCGATCGGCGCGCTTCCCGGCCGCCGCCATGCCCTTCTCGCGCAGGAGCGTCCTCGCCGCCTCGAGGTCGCCGCCCGTCTCGACGAGCGCCCGCTTGCAGTCCATCATCCCCGCGCCGGTCTGCTCGCGGAGCTTCTTGACGAGCGCGGCGCTGATCTCCGGCTCGTCGCTCATGCCTGAGCTCCGTTCTCGACCGCGACGGGCTCCTCGCTCGCCGCGCTCTCGGCGGCTGCGTCCTCGGCCGGCTTCGCGGCGTCGGGCTCGGCGGCTGCCGCGGGCTCCGGCTCCTCCTGCGGCGGCGCCGCCGCGATCTCGGCCTCCGTCACCTTCGTCTTGCCGGCCTCGATGCCGTCGGCGATCGCGCGGATCACGAGCGAGCACGAGCGGATCGCGTCGTCGTTGCCGGGCACGACGTAGGTCACCTCGTCGGGGTCGCAGTTCGTGTCCACGAGCGCGATCACGGGCAGGCCGAGGCGCTGCGCCTCGCGCAGCGCGAGCTGCTCTTTGCGCAGATCGACGATGAACACGGCGTCGGGCTGGCGCTTCATCGTGGAGACGCCGCCCAGGTTCGCCTCGAGCTTCTCGAGCTCGGCACCCATCGCGATGCGCTCCTTCGCCGGCAGGAGGTCGAGCTGGCCTTCCTCCTTCAGGCGCCGGAGCTCCTGCAGGTACGAAATTCGGTCGGCGATCGTGCGCCAGTTGGTGAGCAGGCCGCCGAGCCAGCGGTGCGCCACGAACGGCTGGCCCACGCGCGTCGCCTCGCGGACGATCGCCTCCTGGGCCTGCTTCTTCGTCCCGACGAACAGGATCGAGCCGCCGCGCTCGGAGATGTTCCGCGCGAAGTCGTGGGCCTCCTGGAGCAGCGCCTGCGTCTGCTGGAGGTCGATGATGTAGATGCCGCCGCGCTCGTCGAAGATGAAGCGCTTCATCTTCGGGTTCCAGCGGCGCGTCTGGTGGCC
>DASSBI010000288.1:0-9142 GCA_035698965.1 Gaiella sp.
AGAGGTTGGGCATCGTCGTGTCGTCGACGAGGAACGGCCACGTCCAGCCGGTCGTCTCCCAGAGCCACTTGTAGCCCTGCCAGAGCGCGCAGAGGGCGAAGATCACGATCGCGTAGGTCGCGAGCTTCGAGAAGGCCGGGACGACCTTCCACTCGCGCTGCTCGACCGTCGCCGTCGCCATGTTGGGGGGCATTCCAGCACACGCCGATCGGCCCGACCGCGTTAAGCTCGCCACATGCCGCTCGACCCCGCACGCGTCGTCACGCGGCTCCGGGCGCTGCGCTCGCTGACCGGCGACGACGATGGCGAGCAGCGCGTCGCGTGGACGGACACCTGGGCGAAGGGGCGCGCCTGGCTCGCGGACTCGCTCGCCGACCTGCCGCTCGAGGTCGAGCGCGACGCGGCCGGAAACGACTGGTACACCCTGCGCGGCGACTCCGACCGAGCCGTCCTGATCGGCGGTCACATGGACTCCGTCCCGAACGGCGGCTGGCTCGACGGCTGCCTCAACGTCCTTGCCGGCGCCGAAGTGCTCCGCCGGATCGCCGAGGACGGAAAGCCGCCCGTCACCGTCCGGCTCGTCGACTGGGCGGACGAGGAGGGCGCGCGCTTCGGCCGCTCGCTCTTCGGCTCGTCGGCGGCCGCGGGCTCGATGGCCGACCAGGACGAGTTGCGCAAGCTCACGGATCGCGACGGCGTCTCGCTACCCGAGGCGGTCGGCGCGTACGGGGTAGATCTCGATCGCGCGCTCGACGCGCACGCGGAGCTCGCGAGCGCCGCCGCCTACCTCGAGCTCCACATCGAGCAGGGCCCCGTGCTCGAGTCGCTCGACCTCCCGCTCGGGGTCGTGCTCGGCACGTTCGGCGTCGAGCGCCACCGGATCACGTGGACCGGCCAGGCGGCGCACGCGGGATCGACCCCGATGGACAAGCGCCGCGACGCGCTCGCCGGCGCGGCGAAGCTCGCGCTCGCGATCCGCGACGTCGCGCGCGAGACGGGCGACGGCGCCGTGTGCACGTCGGGCGGCGTCGTCTGCCGACCGGGAATCGTCACCTCGGTCGTCGAGACGGCGGAGCAGCTGCTCGACCAGCGCCACCTCGACGCCGGCAAGCTCGCCTCGATGCTCGCGCGCGCGGAGGAGCTGTCTCGTGGCTTCGCCGCGGAGGAGAACATCGACGTCGCGTGGGAGCGGATCTGGTCGATCGAGCCGATCCTCTTCGACGAGACGCTGGTCGCCTTCGCGGACGAGTCGATTCGCGAGGTCGCCGGCACGTCGCATCGCCTTCCGTCGGGCCCGCTCCACGATGCGGCGGAGGTCTCGCGCGCGGGAGTCCCGACCGTGATGCTCTTCGTCCAGAGCCTGCGCGGCCTCTCGCACACGAAGCTCGAGAACACGAAGCCCGAGCACCTGGAGCTCTCCGTTGCCGCCCTCGACCGGCTCGCCTCGAAGACGATCGACTGGATAGCCGCGGAATGAGGTACGAGCTGGCGGTCGAGATCGCGCGACCGCCGGCGGAGGTCTACGCCTACCTCGCCGATCCGGCGCACCTGCCCGACTGGCAGGCGGACGTCCTTGAGGTGCGCGACGCTCCCGGCGGGCCGCTCGGCCAGGGCGCGACCTTCACCGAGGTGCGTTCCTTTCTCGGCAAGCGCACGGAGTCGACGCTCGAGGCGACTGTCGCCGAGCCGGGTCGCGAGCTCTCGCTCCGCACGGTTTCCGGACCGGTGCACGTCACGATCCGCCATCTGCTCGAGCCGGCCGGCGAGGGGACGCTCGTCCGCGTCGAGGCAGTGGCCGACGCAGGGAAGCTCCTCGGGCTCGGCGGGCCGCTCCTCCGCAAGGCGGCCGAGCGGCGGGCGCGAGGCGACTTCGAGCGGCTCAAGGCGCTGCTGGAGGCGGGTGCGTGAGGGATCTGGCGCCGTGAGGTGCCTGACCCAGCGGCGCTCCCGCGCTCGACCAAGGGCGTCTGAACGACGACGGCCCGCCGTGGGGCGGGCCGAGGTCAGGGTGAAGCGGGGAACCACCCCGCGCGTGACTGACAATCACCACCAGCATAGCGCCGCGCGACGCCGACCTCGGGCTCCGCCCACGGATCCGGGCGCGGAGGGTGCCGGACTCGAACCGGAACCGGTGGTGAGCCGGTCGCTGTGATTATCAGTCACGCATCTCACCTCGGGATCTCACCCTCCACGTCTCGAGCGTAGACCCGACCCGGCTCGAAACCCGTGGCTGTGGACGGATCGGCGCGGAGTCGGCACAGTCGGCGTGATGGCGGGCGAGCCGACACGTGACGCGTGACGGACACCCGGCCCGTCCTCTGCTGCCCCGACAAGTTCCGTGGCAGCCTGACCGCGGGCGAGGCCGCCGACGCGTTCGCCGGCGGGGTCGAGCGGACCGGGCGTGCAGCGGTTCGGCTTCCGCTCGCCGACGGTGGCGAGGGCACGCTGGACGTGCTCTGCCCGTCACCCGGCGCGCGTCGCGTCGCGCGCGTCACTGGTCCGCTCGGCAAGCCGGTCGAGGCCGAATGGGGCCTGCGCGGCGACACCGGCGTGATCGAGATGGCCCGTGCGAGCGGCCTCGCACTCGTCGCCGGCCGCAACGACCCACTCCACGCGACGACGCAGGGCACGGGCGAGCTCCTCCGCGCGGCCTTCGACGCCGGCCTCCGCCGCGCCATCGTCGCGGTGGGCGGCTCGGCGACCACCGACGGCGGGCTCGGCGCGCTCGAGGCGCTCGACTTCGACCTGCGCGGCGCCGACGTCGTCGTCGCGTGCGACGTGACGACGACGTTCGTCGAGGCGGCGCGCGTCTTCGGCCCGCAGAAGGGCGCTGGCCCGGACGACGTCGCGGAGCTCGAGCGGCGGCTCGAGCGGCTCGCCGAACGCTATCGCGACGCCCGCGGAGTCGACGTCCGCAAGCTGCCCGGTGCGGGTGCCGCGGGCGGCCTCGCGGGCGGCCTCGCCGCCCACGGCGCGCGGCTCGTCCCCGGCGCGGCGCTCGTCGCGGACGTCGTCGGCCTGCGCGACGCGTTGCAGGACGCCTCGCTCGTGCTCACCGGCGAGGGCCGCGTGGACGCCACGTCGTTCGCCGGCAAGGTCGTGGGTCACGTCCTGGACGAGGCGCGCCCGCTCGGCGTCCCCGTCGCGATCGTCGCCGGCGACGCGGAGCGCGGCGTGACTCCCGAGGAAATCCGGTGTCTGACACTCGTCGAGCTCGGCGGCTCGCTCGAACGCGCGCTCGAGGACGCCGCCCGCCTTGCCGCCGACGCGGCGGCGGCGCTCTCCCGCACCGTCTGAACGCCGGTTGGCGCCCGCGGACCGTGCGGTGAACCGCACCGTGCCCGCGCAACGCAGCCGCGAGGCTCGGTGTCAGACACCGAACGCACAGGAGACCTTCCGCATGTCACAGCTCACCGACGTCCGCACCGCCCTCCGCACCGCCGCCTCGTCAGACGTCCTCGTCTTCCCGACCGACGCCGGCTGGGACGACGCCCGCCGTGCCTGGAACCTCGCCGTCGACCAGCGCCCCGCCGTCGTCGCGCTCCCGACGACCGTCGACGACGTCGTCGACGCGGTCGACTACGCGCGAACGCTCGGGCTGAAGATCGCCGTCCAGGGGACCGGTCACGGCGCGCCCGGGCGGCCGCTCGACGGGACGATGCTCGTCAACACGTCACGGATGACCGGCGTCGAGGTCGACGCGAAGGGCCTCACGGCCCGCGTCGCCGCGGGGACGGTCTGGGCCGACGTCGTCGAGGCGGCCGTCCCGCACGGGCTCACCGCGCTGCACGGCTCCGCGCACGACGTGGGCGTCGTCGGCTACTCGCTCGGCGGCGGCATCGGCTGGCTCGCGCGGAAGCACGGGCTCTCGTCGTCGAGCGTGCTCTCGGCGCAGGTCGTGACGGCGGACGGCGAGGTCGTCCACGCCGACCGCGAGTCGAACGCCGACCTCTTCTGGGCGCTCCGCGGCGGCGGCGGCAGCTTCGGGATCGTGACCGAGGTCGAGATCGCCCTCTTCCCGGTGACCGAGGCGTACGCCGGCTGGCTCGTCTGGCCGATGGATCGCGCGACCGAGGTGCTCGGCGTGTGGGCCGCCTGGACGAAGGACGCCCCCGAGGAGGTCACGTCGATCGGCCGAATGCTCCAGATCCCTCCGATCCCGGAGATGCCCGAGCCGCTCCGCGGTCGGCAGCTCGTGGTCGTCGAGGCCGCGTTCCTCGGCGACGAGCAGGCGGGACGGGAGCTGCTCCGCCCGCTGCTCGACCTCGAGCCGGAGCTCGACACGTTCGCCATGGTCCCCGCCGCGGCGCTCACGCAGCTCCATCAGGACCCGCCCGGCCCGGTTCCCGGAAGCGGCGATGGCTGGATGCTCGACGCGTTCGACGCGGCCGCGGCGGAGGAGATCGTCCGGGCAGCGGCCATGGACGGGACGGCGCCGCTGATCTCCGTCGAGGTGCGGCACCTCGAGGGCGCGCTCGGCCGGCCCGACTCGAACGGCGGCGTGCTCTCGCACTTCGAGGCGCCCTACGTCATGTACTCGGTCGGCGTCGCGCCCGTCCCTGCGGCCGTCCAGGCGACCCAGGGGCGCATCGCCGCGATCCGCTCGGCCGCCGCGCCGTGGCTCTCACGCAACTCGTACTTCAACTTCGCCGAGGGCGGTGTCGAGGGAAGCTCCCTCTATCCCGCGGGCGCCTACGAGCGCCTGACCGCGATCCGGGCCGAGCTCGATCCCGACGGCGTCTTCCGCGCGAAGCACCCGATCGACTGAAGACGGGAGGGGCGGGGGAGCCTGTCGGCTTCCCCGTCCTCTCCGTAGATCCTAAGCCTCGTCCTCGTCCTCGGCGAGAAGCCGGTAGAGGGCCTTCCGCGCGTCGCGCAGCACCGCCTGGGCCGCCTCGATCTGCGCGGCAGTGCCCGCATGGGCGACCTGGCGCGTCGCGGCGAGCACCTGATGCGCGAGATCGTGCAGCGTCATGAGCCCGCTCTCGTTCTCGCCCGCGACCGCGGTCCACGGGGCGGGCGCGCCGGCAGCCTGCTCCCGTCCGCCGTCGGTGAGCTCGTAGACGCGCTTGCCGGACTCCGACGCGGTCTCGCGGACGAGCTCCTCGTCCTCGAGCTGCTGGAGGGTCGGGTAGACCGAGCCGGGGCTCGGCCGCCAGACGCCGCCCGTGCGCTCGGCGAGCTCCTGGATGATCTGGTAGCCGTGCATCGGCTCCTCGGTGAGGAGCGCGAGGATCGCGGCGCGGATGTCGCCGCGGCCGGCGCGCCGGCCAAATGCCTGGCCCGGTCCGAAGTGGCGGCCCCGGCGCCTGCGGCCGTGCGGGCCGTGCCGGCCCTGGTGGGCCGTCATGAAGTGGATCCGGTCGTCGCGGTGGAACCGCCGACCGGTGATGGCATGTGCCGTCATGGTGTCTCCTTTTCGTTGCATCGCGATATATCGTAACAGATCGCGACGCGCTGTCAAAAGGGCCTCCCGCCTCGTCTACGAGGAGTGTGCGTAGGCGCCCGTCTCGACGGTGACCACGTCGGGCAGGCCGGCCCCGGCGCACGAGCTCTCGACCCCCGCCGTCCGAGGGCCGATCCGATCCGGAGCTCCGCCGATCGCGCGCAGCCGGCCGAGCAGCGGGAGAGCAAGCGCGGTGGCGAGTCCGCCGACGACGAATGCGGAGCCGATCGAGCGGCTCTCGCCGATCGCGCCGAGGCCGAGCTGGCCCCCGATCCCGCCGGTGTTCGAGATCATCGAGTCGAACGAGACGACGGTCGCTCGTTGCTCGCTCGGAACGACCTGGTGCAGGTACGCCTGCCTCACCGGGCTCGTCACGCCCGACGCGGCGGTGATCAGGAGCAGGGCCGGGAGCGCGAGCCAGAACGAGGAGACGAGCCCGAGCGCGACGGCGGCGCACGTCTGGACCGCCGCCGCGCCGAGCAGGAGCGTCGTCCTCCGTCCGCAGCGGCGAGACAGGACCTCGACGAGCTGGTTGCCGGCGATCGTCGACAGGGCGATCCCGGCGGTGACGAGGCCCGCCACCCAGACCGCGTCGCTCGAGAGCAGGTCGAGCAGGTAGGGCTGCGCGGCGTAGAACGCCCACGTGAAGAACCCGAGCTGGACGCACGACGCGAGCATCAGGAGCCGGAGCGGCCGCTGCGCCCATCCGTAGGCGACGCCCGCTCTGGCGTTCTGCGCCACCTCACCGGGCAGCTCGGCGACGGTGACGCGGCGCGGCTGGAAGCCGAGGTCGTGCATGACGACGTAGGCGACCCCGAAGACCACCAGGAGCAGTACGGCCCGGACGACGTACGGGATCGAAAGGTCGATCTGCCCGAGCAGCCCTCCACCCACCGTTCCCACGAGCATCGCCAGGCCGGTGATCTGCTGGCCCCGCGCGAATACGGAGTCGAGCGCGCCGGTGAAGCCCGTTACCGCGAGCGCGTCGACGAGCCACGCCTCCATGGCGCCGGAGTAGAAGGTGAAGCCGAGCCCCATCGCGACCGACACGACGGAGAACGCGACGACGCCTGCGCCGACCTCCGCGAGAGCGACGTAGAGCAGCGTCGTCACCGAGAGCACGACGAGGGAGAGGAGGAACGACACGCGCCGGCCGAGCGTGTCCGCGACGACGCCGGTCGGCACCTCGAAGAGCACCATCCCAGCGGAGAAGGCAGCGTTCGCGACGAACACCTCGAAGAACGAGAGGCCGGCGCCGAGCAGGAAGAGCGTGTTGACGCCCCAGATCAACGCCGCCGACAGCGTGTAGAGCCCGGCGAGCGTGAAGTAGCCGGTGAGGATCCGTCGTTGCGACGGGGTGGCTGGAGAGACAGCGATGGAATGACCCTACGGGCGCGGCACACGGCCGCGCCCGTAGGGGGTTGAGATCGGGGCGGCGCTGCCGCCCGGCGACCGTTACACCGAGAGGTTCACGGGGAACGAGACGAGACGTCGGGTCGAGACACCGCCGAGCACGGTGCCGCCCTTGGTCGCCCGCACCATCATCACGAGAAGCTGCTGCTTCCCCGGGTTGGCCGGGAAGCCGCGCAGCCTGCCCATCTGGAGCGTCGCCCACCCGTCGGCGCCGGTGGCCTGTCTACGGGACGAGAACTGCTCGTACGGGACCGCCGTCGCGAAGAGCTCGGCGCCCTGCACCGGCCGGCCGCCACAGGCCGTGACGCGGAAGCGGACGCTCAGGCGGGTGGTGCTACTCCCGACGACCGCGGGAGAGAGCTGCTGGCCCTGGATCAGCATCCGTGCCGGAGCCGCGAGCTGGTTGGCCCGGATCGGGCCGGTGCCCACGGGGCAGCCGTTCGTGACGGGCGGCGGTGTCGGCGTCGCCGCCTTGACGACCGCGGTGGGCACCGAGGTCGCCGTGGCCGTCGACCCGGCAGACCTCGCCGTCACGCGGATGCGGATCGTCGTCCCGCGATCGGCGTCGACGAGCCGGTACGACTGCCCGTCCGCGCCGCGGATATCCGAGCAGCCGCCGCCGTCCGCGTCGCAGTGACGCCACTGGTACGCGAAGCTCGGCCCGTTCGTCCACTCACCCGGGTTGGCCCGGAGGGTGGACCCGACGGTGACGTCGCCGGTGATCGTCGGCGGCCTGGTGTTGACCGGCATCGTGACCTCGCCGACCTTCGGCGTCGCGTTCGAAGCCGCGGTCTGCGCGCCGTCGCCGTTGGTCGCGGTCACCCGCACACGGAGGCGCCTGCCGGCGTCCGCCCGGGCAAGGACGTACTGCTGCGTCGTCGCGCCGCCGATCGAGGCGCAGTCGGAACCGTCGGCCCGACCGCCCGAGTCCGGGCAGCGCACCCACTGGAAGCGGTAGGCCGTCGGGCTCCCGGTCCAGATCCCGCGGGTCGCGGTCAGAGTGGAGCCCACGTTCGGATCGCCCATGATGCGTGGTTCTGTGGTGTTCGTCGGCGCGGCCTCGCTCGCCGCCGTCCCGGCTCCGGTCAACCAGAGCAGGGAGACGCCGGTGAGTGCCGCGGCGAGGCTGAGAAGAGCTTTCGCGCGTCTCGCCATGTCGAATCCTCCTTCGCTGTCGTTCTTTGGATCGCACTACGATCCGTCTGTGCTGCCGTTCCCCCTGGCACCGCGGCGGATGCGGCTGCTTACGGTTCTCTTGCGAACTCCGAACAGCCGCCACACAGAGGCAGAAGGCGGCGTAGAGTCGGCCGGTGGACGCATACAGGACGCCGGACGAGCGCTTCGCGGGCCTGTCAGGCTGGCCGTACGCCGCGCGCTACGCCTTGCAGGACGGGCTGCGGATGCACTACGTCGAGGAGGGCGCCGGAGACCCGATCCTGCTGCTCCACGGGGAGCCGACGTGGGGCTTTCTCTACCGGCGCATGATCCCTGTCCTCGCGGGCGCCGGGCGCGTCGTCGTGCCGGATCTCCTCGGGTTCGGCCGCTCGGACAAGCCGCGGGACCAGGCCGCCTACTCGTACGACATGCACGCCAGCTCGATCGAGCGGTTCGCACTCGAGCTCGACCTCCGAGAGCTGACGGTCGTCGTCCACGACTGGGGCGGGCCGATCGGGCTGCGATTCGCGGTGATGCACCCGGACCGCGTCGCGCGGCTCGTGATCCTCAACACCGGCGTCGGCGTCGGCGCGCCGTCGGAGCCCTGGCTCCGCTTCCGCGCGCTCGTGCGCGAGGTCGGTGCGGCCTTCACCGCGAGCCGGCTCGTCCAGGTCGCGTGCGTCTCGCAGCTCGACGACGAGGCTGTGCGAGGCTACGACGCGCCGTTCCCGGTCGGGGAGGCGAAGGCTGGCGCACTCGCCTTCCCGGAGCTCGTCCCGACCGAGCCCGACCACCCGTCTGCCGCCGCGATGCTGGAGGTCAGCGACGCGCTCTCCCGCTGGGAGAGGCCGGCGCTCGTCCTCTTCTCCGACTCCGACCGCGTCTTCTCCCCCGCGCACGCCGAGCGGATGGCAGCGCACATGCCCGGCGCGCTCCCCGCCGAGATCGTGTCCGGGGCGGGGCACTTCCTCCAGGAGGACAAGGGCGAGGAGATCGCCCGCCGCATCGCGCGCTTCGTCGCCTGAGCGCCGGTGTCCGACCTCAGTCGGACACCGGAGGCAGGAAGGTCGCGTCGCCCCGCTCGGGCGGAGCGCCGTAGGCGAAGAGCCGGAGCTCGTCGTCGCCGCG
>DASSBI010000289.1:0-4210 GCA_035698965.1 Gaiella sp.
CCAGCGGCGCTTGGGACGGCTCGAACGTGGAGGAGGGGGCAGGCGGGGGAACCAGGGGTTCCCCCGCCCCACGCTCCCGCCCGTCGGCGCGCGCCGGATCACGCTGCGCTGACCGGTCTATAGGCTTCCGCCGGCATGAGCGTAGGCTCGACGGAGCTCAAAGAGCGGAGGCGGCGGCTTGGCCGCCGCCGGGAGCGGGAATGAGCCGCGAGTACCCGACCCTCCTCGACCTGGTCGGCGGGACGCCGATCGTGCGGCTCGCGTCGTTCGGGTCGGAGACTGGAGCGACGCTGCTGGCGAAGCTCGAGTTCATGAACCCGGGCGGCTCGAACAAGGACCGCATCGGGCTCGCGATGATCGAGGCCGCCGAGCGCGACGGCCGCCTCCGCCCCGGCGGCACGATCGTCGAGCCCACCTCCGGCAACACCGGCGTCGGCCTCGCGATCGCCGCGGCACGCAAGGGCTACCGCTGCATCTTCGTGATGCCCGACAAGATGAGTCAGGAGAAGATCTCGACGCTCCGCGCGTACGGCGCCGAGGTCGTCATCACGCCGACCGCCGTCGACCACGACTCGCCCGAGAGCTACTACGCGGTGTCGGACCGGCTCGCGGAGGAGATCCCCGGCGGCTTCAAGCCCGACCAGTACTCCAACCCCGCGAACCCGGAGGCGCACTACCGGACCACGGGCCCCGAGCTGTGGGCAGAGACCGGCGGCGAGGTCGACGCGATCGTCATCTCGGTCGGGACGGGCGGCTCGATCACCGGCATCGGCCGCTACTTCAAGGAGCGGAAGCCGGAGGTGCGAATCGTCGGCGCGGACCCGGAGGGCTCGGTGTTCACGGCGGACGAGCAGCACCCGATGCACCCCTACCTCGTCGAGGGAATCGGCAAGGACACCTGGCCGCAGACTCTCGACCCGTCCGTCGTCGACGAGTGGGTACGCGTCTCCGACCGCGACTCGTTCCTGACCGCGCGCCGCCTCGCGCGGGAAGAGGGCCTGCTGGTCGGAGGCTCGTGCGGCTCGACCGCGTGGGCCGGTCTGCAGCTCGCGAAGCGCCTCGGCCCCGGATCGACTGTCCTGATGACGTTCCCCGACGGCGGCCGCTCGTACCTCTCCAAGATCTACGACGACAACTGGATGATCCAGTACGGCTTCATCGAGCGGCGCGCACCGGTGCCCAGCGTCGGCGAGGTGGTCGGGGCGAAGGACGGCGACGGTGACGGCGCGGTGCCCGAGCTCGTCGTCGTCGACGCGCACAAGAAGGTCGGCGCGGCGATCGACCTCATGCAGCGCTACGGCATCTCGCAGCTGCCGGTCGCGCGGCACGAGACGGCCGACGAGCTCACCGACATCGTCGGCTCGATCTCCGAGCGCAGCCTCCTCGACCGCGTCTTCCGGAACCCGGATGCGCTGAACGACGATGTCGCGGTCGCGATGCAGCCGCCGCTCGCGACGGTCGACGCCGGCGCCTCGGTCGACGAGGTGTTCGCCGAGCTGACGGGGTCGGGCGGCGCCGTCGTCGTCGGACGCGCGGGCAGGCCGGTCGCGATCATCACCCGCTCCGACCTGCTCGAGTTCCTCGCGGCGCAGCGCACGCAGGTCGACGCCTGAGGCTCCATCAGGCTGCCCGGCGCTCCGGCTCGGAGGGCTCTGGCGGCGACTCGACCGCCGGTGCGCCTACCGCGCGGCCCTCGTGGCGCGCAGTGACGACGACCGCACCGACGATCAGCGCCGCGCCGGCCAGCGTGGTGGGCGCGGGACGCTCGCCGAGGAGCAGCGCCCCGAGTGCGACCGCGACGAGCGGGTTCACGTACTGATGGGTCACGACCTGCGAGATCGGCGCGTGCTTCAGAAGCCATGCGTACGCGCTGAAGCCGACCACCGATCCCATGACCGCGAGGTACGCCCACGCGGCAACCGGTCCCGGCTGCAACGCGTCCGCGTCGAGCTGCCCTGCCTCACCGGCGACGAGCCCTGCGCCGACCAGCACGAGCCCCCCGCCGAGCATCTCGTAGACCGTCGCGACGAACGGGTCGCCGGGAAGCGCCAGCCGTCGCGAGACGAACGAGCCGCGTGACCAGGAGAGCGACGCCGCGAGCATCACGAGCAGACCGACCGCGACCGATCCGCCGCCGACGCCGCCGGGGCCGACGACGAGCGCGAGGCCGACGAGGCCGACGCCGGCCGCCAGCACCGTGGCTCGTGGGACGCGCTCGCCGGCGAGCGAGCGCCAGACCACGATCTGGAGCGGGACGGAGCCTGCGATCATCGCCGCGACGCCGGAGTCGATCCTCGTCTCGGCGACGTGCACCAGGCCGACCCCGCACGCGAGCAGCACGACACCGAGACCCGCGGCAGCGAGCGCTTCGCGGCGGTCGACGCGAAGCGATCGCCGCGCGATCGCGAGGATCGCGGCGAGGATTGCGGCCGCGGCGAGGAAGCGCGATCCGGCCGTGAGGAGCGGCGGCAGCGTGCGCACGGCGAGCTTGATCCCGAGGTACGTCGATCCCCAGACGAGGTAGACGACCCAGAGCGCAGCCCAGAGCTCGATCCGCCTACGGCTCACGACGAGAGGCACGCCAGGCGGCGGCTCGGCGTCAGATCGCCTGTGGACGTGGCACCGGGCGCGAGCATCGAGATGGTTGATCGGCAATGGGCGTGACGTCCGGGGGCGTCCCAGACCAAGCCGGGCGCACCGGCCGGGCACGGCCAGTACCGGAACGTACGGGCCGTGCCCGGACGGGGTGAACCGGCGCCGCGTCTGGGGCGCCATCCGGTTCGCGCCGATTGCCGATCAACCATCTAGGGTGCAAAACGATGGGAGTCCTCGATTCCATCCGCAGGCTCTTCGGGCGCGCCGACCGCGCGATGACGGAGGCCGACTACGCCGCGCTCGACGCCGTGCACGACGTCGAGGATCGGCTCGACGAGGCGACGGGCGGGCGGTTCTACGACGCGGTCGAGAAGGCGGACGAGGAAGCCGGCGAGCTGCTGGAGCGTCTCCATCTCGACGGCGAGCCCGAGGGTGAGAGCCCCGCCACCGGCGGGAGCCCGTAGCGCCCCGGTTTGCCCACGGCCACGGGGCAGCGTATGGTCCCGCCCATGGGATTCCTCGACAAGCTCTTCGGAAGGGCGAAGGACACCGCCGGCGACGTCGCCGACAAGGCGGAGCCGAAGGTCGACAAGGCGCAGGATGCCGCGGGTGATGCCTGGGACAAGGCATCGGACGTCGTCGACGACGGGACGGACAAGCTCGGCGACGCGAAGCACGAGACGACCGACGCCGCGCACGACACCGGCTCCACCGCTTCCTGACGGTCTTCTAGCGCTCCCCCCGACCGACGAACGCGGCTGCGTGGCCGCGCGCGTTCGCTCGCGCGAGGCCGTCCTCGTCGAGCGCCCCGATCCGGTGGAGGAGCTCGAACTCGTCGCGAAGATGCGTCCGCATCATCTCTGGCCCGTCCGTGGCGATCGTGAACGGCACGTCGTGCTCGACGAACCGATGAAACGTCTCGCGGACGGCGTCCTCGTCCGCCAGGGCCTTGGTGAGGAGGTTCGACGTCGGGCAGATCTCGAGCGTCACGGCCGCCTGGCGGATGAGCGTCATCAGGGCCGGATCCCCGGCTGCGAGGATCCCGTGCCCGATCCGGTCGGGCCGGAGTGACTCGACGACCTCGCCGATCTCCTCCGCGCCCGTCGCGCCCTCCTCGCCGACGTGGATCGTGACGCCGAGGCCCGCCGCGCGCGCGGTCTCGACCATCGGCGCGACCTGCGTGTAGTCGTAGCGGAGCCCGCCCGGCCTCGGCCCGGCGATGTCGACGCCGACGACGCCGCGGCTCGCCCAGCGCAACGCCTTGTCGACGATGATCTCGTTTTGCCGCGCGTCGAAGGTTCTGTCCATCATCAGGATCAGCCCCGCGCGCACCTGCGGGTACTCGATCCGCGCGAGGTCGAGCCCCCTGGTCGCGGCGAGGATGATGTGGTCGAGGTCGCGCTCGCCGCCGCGGTTCCGCTTCATCGGGTTGAAGCGGACTTCGAGCGTCGTGATGCGCTGCGAGCGGTAAGCGCCCCCGATCGCGGCGTGGACGGAGCGCTCGACGGCGAGCGGCGACGACTGGATCAGCTCCGCCCAGTGGTAGATCGCGTCGAGCGCGTCGAGGTTGGGAACGCCCCGCGGGTCGGAGACGGTCACGAGCGCGTCGAAGCCC
>DASSBI010000290.1:0-16680 GCA_035698965.1 Gaiella sp.
CCGCCTTCGGCAGCCCCTCGTAGGCGGTGTCGCGGATCAGGAGGTGGCGGAAGCGGAACGCGTCGTCGCCCGCGATCATCGCGTGGTCCGGCCGGACGACCTCCTTGCGGACGAGCGAGAGCAGCTGGCCGGGGACGTCCATCTGCGGCGTCGCCGGAGAGAGCGCGGTGACGGCTCCCCGGTGGAAGACGTGGCCCTCGACCGACCCGCGCTCGACGACGACGCGCTCGTCGTCGTTGAGCGTGTCGAGTCGTGCCTGCAGCAGCGCCCGGATCGTCGGAGGAACGTCCACGGATCCGTCCGCCTCGCGCGCGAGCGCCGCCATCTCCTCGAGGAAAAGCGGGTTCCCCTCCGCCGTCGTCAGGATGCGCGCGCGTGTCTCATCGTCGAGCTCGAGATCGGCCAGGAGACCGTCCGCGAGCCGGTGCGCCTCCTCGTCGCGCAGTGGCTCGAGGAGGATCGAGGTGGCGTTCAGCTTGCCGCCGCCCCAGCCCGGCCTGACGTCGAGCAGCTCGGGCCGCGCCACGCAAAGGACGAGGATCGGCGCGGCGCGCGACCAGTCGACGATGTGCTCGACGAGATCGAGCATCGGGCCTTCCGCCCAGTGCAGGTCGTCGATCACGAGCACGAGCGGCTGCTCGCGTGCCCGATCCTCGAGGAGGGCCCTTGTCGCGAGCTGCGTCTCGGCCGGCGAGGACCGGATCGCTTCCGACGGCTCGATCCCGAGCTGCACGAGCATCTCCACCAGCGGCCAGTACGTGATCCCCTCCCCGTAGGAGAGCGCACGCCCAACTGCCACGGTCGCGACGCCGTCGACGTGCTCGAGGAAGTCCGCCACGAGGCGCGACTTACCGATTCCGGCGGGGCCGATGAGCGTGAACAGGCGGCAGCCGCTCGTCGCGACGACGTCGTCGAAGTCCGACCGGAGCCTCGCACGCTCGCGCTCGCGTCCGACCATCGGACGCTCGAGGCGGCGTGCCACGCCGACCGCTCGAGCATCGAGTTGCCGCAGCCGGTGTGCCGGCACGGTGCCCGACTTGCCCTTCAGCGTCAGGTCGAGCGGCTCGGTCTCGACAGCATCGCGGACGAGTCGCAGGGTGTCGTCGCCGAGCAGGATCTCGCCGGCGCCGGCAGCCTGCTCGAGCCGGGCGGCGACGTTGACCGCGTCACCCGTGACGAGCGTGTCGCCCTCGCCGGCCACGACGGCGCCGGTGTTCACGCCGATCCGGGCATCGAGGCCGAGCTCGTGGACGACGTCGCGCAGCTCCACAGCAGCCCGCGTCGCCCGCAATGCGTCGTCCTCGCTCGCAACAGGGATCCCGAACACGGCCATCACCGCGTCTCCGACGAACTTCTCCACCGTGCCACCGTGCCGCTCGAGCACTCCGCGCGCCGTGTCGTAGTAGCGGTTCATCAGGGCGCGGAGGGCCTCGGGATCGGTGCGCTCCCCGATCGCAGTCGAGCCGGTCAGATCGCAGAACAGCACCGTCACGACCTTCCGCACCTCCCGCGCAGGCACCACAACGAGAGCCGCGCCGCAGCCGGGACAGAACCCGAAGTCGTCGGGGCTCTCGCGCCCACAGGCCGCGCAGACCGCCACCAGGCGAGTCTACGGCCCTCGCAGGAGCCCGTTAACGATCTCCGAACGAGGCAGGAGTAGGTTCAAGGCCCCGGGGTATTGCCCGCGCAGGTGCCGCTCTTGCAGGAAGCCGACCACATCGTCGCCAACCGGTACCGCCTCCGCGAGCAGATCGGGCGCGGCGGCATGGGCGTGGTCTGGCGTGCGCGCGACGAGCGCCTCGAGCGTGACGTCGCCCTGAAGGTGCTCCACCCGTGGATCGCCGACGACCCCGAGCTGCGCGAGCGCTTCGAGCGCGAGGCTGCGGCGCTGGCACGGCTCGAGCACCCGAACGTCGTCCGCCTCTACGACGTCCTCGAGAACGACGGCCAGACGGTGCTCGTCCTGGAGCTCGTCGACGGGGTCTCGCTGGACAGGTTGATCACGGGACGCTCGCTCGACTGGGACGAGACGCGGCGGTACGGCGCACCGGTCGCCGCAGCGCTGGCGCACGCGCACACCCGCGGTGTCGTGCACCGTGACCTCACTCCGGCGAACGTGCTCGTCGAACGTGGCACGGGGCGGGTCGTCGTCACGGACTTCGGGCTCGCGCGGCTGGCCCGCTCGTCGCGCAGCGCCCCGATCTCCGGCGTCCTGGCCGGGACCCCCGAGTACTGGGCACCCGAGCAGGCCGCCGGCCGAGCGACAGGCCCGGCGACAGACCTCTATGCGCTCGGCTGCCTCCTCTTCCGGATGCTCTCCGGGCGGATGCCCTTCGAGGGCGAGGACAGGCTTGCGACGGGTCTGCGTCGCGCCTACGAGGCTGCACCGTCGCTTGCCGGCCCGGCGCCGAAGGCCCCGCCCGAAGCGGTGGCCCTCGTCGACCGCTTGCTCGACCGCGAGCCGGAGCGGCGAGGCGAGACGACCGCCGCGGCGACCGCACTCGGCGCTGACCCGGCCACCCTGCCCCGGCTTCCCGGCGGCGACCACGACGCTTCTGTCGATTCGACTCGAGCGTCGTCCGCGCCGACGCTCGCAACGCGGATCATGCGCGAGCCGGCGACGGTCGTGCGCGGGATCCGCGAGGAAGTCCGCGCGCACCGGGCCGTCAGGCGCGGACGTGCGGTCGCCGCGCTCGTCGGCGTCGTGATCGCGATCGCGATCGCCGGAGGCGGCGTCTACGCAATCGCGAGCGACGATCCCGTCGGGGTGAGCGCACCCGACGTCGTGGGCGAACGCGTCGCGGCCGCGCGCGCCGACGTCGCCCAGCGAGCCCGCGACGACGAGCTGCCCGTGCCGAAGCTCAAGATCGTCGACCGCTCGTACTCCGAGTCTGCGCCGGCCGGGGCGATCATCGCGCAGGATCCTCCGGAAGGGAAGCGCATCCCGGAGAACGGCGCGCTCCTCGTGTCGGTCAGCAAGGGCAGCGCCTACGCCGACGTTCCGTCTGTCGCCGGTCTCGAGGGGGCAGCCGCCTTCGCACTGCTCGAGCGCAAGGGCTTCACGCCCTCGCGGCGCTACGCGCCGTCGACCGGGATCGAGGCATGGCATGCGGTCGAGACCGATCCGCGCGCCGGGAAGAAGCTGAAGCGCCCGGTCCGTCTCACGCTCGTCGTGTCGACCGGTCCGCCGAAGCTCCCCGTCCCCTCTCTCGACGGCCTGGACGCCGACGGCGCGGCACGCGCCCTTCGCGAGGCAGGTTTCTCGCCCGTGGTCGACCAGCGGCCCGAGACGAGCGTGGAGCCGGGCACGATCCTCGGCGTGAGCCCGCGACCGGGAACACGTACGGCCCTCGGCTCGACGGTGACGATCGCCGTCGCGCGCGAGCCGCGCTGGGAGCCGATCACACGGCTCGAGGGCACCGAAGATGCCGCACCGAGCCCGATCGAGGTGCCTGCCGGCGCGCGACTCGCGCTCTCCACCACCGACACGTCCCCACTCGGGCTCTGGGGCGGGAAGGTCGCGGTCGAGCTGTCGGGGGACAGCGAGGGCTCGACCGAGATCGACGCCGGCGAGTCGATGGTGCTCGCCGACGCATCGGACGGCGACCGGACGATCTCGGTCGCGGTCGACGTCCACGGCTCCGCCCACTGGACGCTGTCGGTCGAGGTCCCGCGCTGAGCTAGGCGTCGGCCGTCGCGCGCGCCCCGCCCGAGAGGCGGGCCTTGAGCCGCAGCACGGCCTTCGTGTGGAGCTGCGAGACGCGGGACTCCGTCACGCCGAGCACCTCGCCTATCTCGCGCAGCGTCAGCTCCTCGTAGTAGTAGAGCGTGACGACGAGCTTTTCGCGCTCCGGCAGGCGCGCGATCGCCTCGGCGAGCGCCTCGTTCAGCTCCGTCTGCTCGAGGGAGAACTCCGGGTCGGGGCCCGACGTGTCCTCGATCGTGTCGATCAGCGCGACCTGGTCGCCGCCGCCCTGCGGGCTCCAGAGCTCGTCGAGCGCGGCCATCGACGACCGCGAGATGTCGGAGAGGCTCTTCTCGAGCTCGTCCTCGGAGATGCCGACCTTGGCGGCGATCTCGACGTCCGTCGGCGCGCGCATCAGCGTGCGCTCCAGCTCGACGATCGCCCGCTCGATCTCTCGCGCCCTTGCGCGGACACTGCGCGGCACCCAGTCGAGCGAGCGAAGCTCGTCGATGATGGCACCCTTGATGCGTGCGATCGCGTACGTCTCGAACTTGATCTCCCGGTCGGGGTCGAACCGTTCGATCGCGCCGATCAGCCCGAGCAGCCCGTACGAGACGAGGTCCTGCTCGTCGACGTGCGCCGGGAGGCTCGATCCCAGACGGCCGGCGACGAACTTCACGAGCGGTGCGTACGTCAGGATCAGCCGGTCACGGGCAGCCTGGCTTCCCGTGGCGCAGTACTCCTGCCACAGCGTCTGCGTGTCCCCCCCTTGAATCGCGCTCATGCGAGTGCGGTCCGGGTCGGTCGGATGGAGGTCGCCGCTACCACCCCAGCAGAATACGCCGCGGAGCGGCTGACTCATCCTGTCGGCTTGGCCAGCTTTCCCTGTCGTCTTGGCCAGACTCGTCGGGAGAGATCGCCCATCCAGAGCGCGAGCGCCGCCGCGGCGAACGCGACCACCCACGCACGGCCGCCCGAGAGCGCAGCCCACGCCGCGACGAGCGCGAGCGACGCCGAGATCACCGCGAACAGTCCCGCGAGCGCGTACCGCTGCATCCTCGTGGCACAGTGTCACATGCGGGGTCGGGCTACACTCCCCACGCAGCCCAGGGGCGTGGCGCAACTGGTAGCGCACCGGTCTCCAAAACCGGGGGTTGCAGGTTCGAGTCCTGTCGCCCCTGCTGGTGTGATCGGCGGAATCCCACCGCTGGAGCGGGATTTCCGCCCGTCGGCAGTACGGACCGGGCTACGCGCCGCCGCCCCGACCGCCGAGGAGGCGCGCGCTTTCTCGGGACGGGGTCGCGGCGACAGGCTCCGCGGGGAGCGCGTACGGCCGGCCGCGGGGGAAGACGATCGAGACGGGCACGTCGTGGTCGACGCATGTGCCACCCATCGTGAGCCTGCCGCACCCGGGAGTCACGCAGACGGAGAGCATCTGCGTCAACCCCATCGTGGCGTTCACAGGTCGCTCTCTCCTCCGGGACCGCGGACGCATGGGCCTCGGTCCGATCGGGTCAGGGATTGCGCGGAGCGGCTCGTTGGCCGTCATCCGTGGGCTCCTTCCAGCCGGTGATTCCCGCAGCGAACATGCGCGGGGAGCTTGGGAGCGAGCCACCCGTCCACTCACACGGTACTCGCTGTCGCCCCCGACCGTGTTCAAGGCGGCCGGTCGCGGCGACACCGGCAACGCCACGACTTCGAGGCGCTCGGCCGCTACGAGGCCTACCGCAACGCGACAGCTCACGACCGGGCCGTCCCTAGACGACGCGCGTCGATGACCTGGGCGTCGTGCGTTCAGCCGCCGGCGAGGTGGACGGCGATCCACGCGACCGCCCACCACCAGGTGAGGCAGCCCGCGACGCACCAGCTCCACGCCGCGGCGACGCTCATGTCCTGCACCCCGTCCGAACCGGCGACGCCACCTGCATCACGATCCTGGTTCGCCATGTCACCAGGCTTTCCATGCCGACGACATACATCAACCACGGTTTCGATGCCATGTCCGGTGGGATACTCGGGTGATGGCCGGGATCCTGATCGTGTCCGCCGTGCTCGCCCTCGGGGGAGCCGTCGTCTGGATCGCCCTCCTCCTGTGGGCCGCCCGGGAGGACGGGCGCGATCAGGAGCGCCGTGAACAGCTCCGTCGTCGCTGAAACGACTCGCTAGAGGATCGCCCACGGCGCTGGGTCTTCGAGCAGCGCGAGCGCCGCCGCCTCGATCTCGTCCTCGGAGAGCAGCACCAGCCGTGCGGCCTCGCCGAGCGGGACGAACGAGTCCTTGCTCGCCACGCGTGCGAGACGGCCGGTGTAGCCGGCGTCGAGGAGCTCGGCGACGATCCCCTCCCCCACGCCGCCCGTCCGGCGCGTCTCGTCGACGACGAGGGTGTGGCCGGTGGCCGAGGCCTCCCTGAGCACTTCCTCCATCGGCAGCGGCGCCAGCCAGCGCAGGTCGACCACCGTGACGCCGATGCCGCGCTCCTGCAGCCGCCGGGCGACGCGCAGTGAGAGGTACAGCCCGTTCGCCCACGTCACGATCGTGAGGTCGTCCCCGCCGCGGTGCGTGTACGCGGCACCGACGGGGACGTGCTCCCCGTCCGCCACGCCGAGCCAGAGCTCGTCGCCCGCTGCGTGGAGATCGCGCGTGTGGTACAGCGCGATCGGCTCGAGAAAGACGCAGACGCTGCCGTCCGCCTTCGCAGCGGCGACGCAGGTGCGGAGCATCGCGGCCACGTCGGCCGGCCGCGCGGGAGAGGCAACGACGAGGCCCGGAATGTCCCGCAGCACCCCGAGCCCGTTGTCGTTGTGGAAATGGCCGCCGAACCCCCTCTGGTAGCCGTAGCCCTGGATCCGTACGACCATCCCGTTCCGGTATGCGCCCTGCGAGAAGAACTGGAGCGTCGCCGCCTCGCCGCGCAGCTGGTCCTCGGCGTTGTGGAGATATGCGAGGTACTGGATCTCGGGGATCGGGACGAAACCCGAGATCGACGTGCCGAGCGCAAGCCCGAGAATCGTGGTCTCGTCGAGCAGCGTGTCGAACACGCGCGAGGGGCCGAAGCGTGCCTGGAGGCCGCGCGTGACGCCGTAGACGCCGCCCTTGCGTCCGACGTCCTCTCCGAACACGAGGGTCTCGGGGTAATCCTCGAGAATGCCGGCCAGCCCGGCGTCGATCGCCTGCGCGAGCGTCAGCGGCTCGTCGGCCTCGCTCCGGGCGCCGCCGCGCGCGAGCTCCGCCACGGCAGATGGGTCGCGCGGCGCGAGGGGCAGCATCACCTCTCCGGCGGTCTCCATCTGCCTGCGCGTGGTCGCCTCGAGCGCCCGCTCGCGGATCCGGTCCCGCACGGCGAGGTACTCGTCGGCCAGCTCCTCCCCGCTCACAGCGCCGGACGAGACGAGCCACCGGCCCGTCGCGAGCAGCGGGTCACGCGCGAAGTCGGCCCGGATGTCGGGCCCTGACCGGTACGCGGTCTCGAGATCTGCGCCGGCGTGGCTCAGGAAGCGGACGGCTCGCAGATGGAGCACCGCAGGGTGACGATTCGCCCGGACCCACTCGGCGAGCTCCTTCGCCGTGGCGAGCGCCGCAGCGGGATCGTCCCCGTCCGCGCGCTCGACCGCCAGCTCGGGCCGACCGTGCAACGCCTGCTCGACCCAGCCCTCTGGTGTCGGCACGCTGATCCCGTAGCCGTTGTCCTCGCAGATGAAGAGAAGTGGCAGCCGCTCACCGCGGTACGCGAAGTGCGCTGCCGCGTTGAGCGCCGACTGCGCCGTCGCGTGGTTCAGCGACGCGTCACCGAACGAGCAGACGACGATCGCATCCCGCGCCCAGGTGGACTCGACGCCGAGCTCCATCGCCCGCTCGATCGCGAACGCGATGCCCACTGCGCGCGGCAGATGCGACGCGATGGTTGACGTTTGCGGGATCACGGCGAGGTCGTGATGCCCGAACACCTTGTGGCGACCGCCGGCCATCGGCTCCTCGACGGCAGCCGCCATGCCCAGCAGCACCTCCCACTCCCCGTCACGCCCGGCCTGGCCGGCACGTGCGAGGTAGAAGCCACCGGAGCGGTAATGGAGCAACGCGGGGTCGGTCGGCCTGAGGGCGAGCGCGACGAGGGCGTTCGACTCGTGTCCCGCAGAGCCGATCGTGTAGAAGCCGAGCCTCTGCGCCTGCAGCCAGCGTGCGGCATGGTCGATCGCGCGGCTCTCGATCTGGGCACGCCACGCGTGGGTCGCATCGGCGGGGACCTCTGCGGCCCGCTCGGGCGGCGCGAGCGCGCGCAGCTCGTCGACCAGATGCTGCTCGAGGGGATCCAGCTCGGCGCTCATGACCCCCGGACGGTATCGCCCGTTCGGGCGCACGAACCACCAATGGGGGGATGCGGCCCGAGGTGCACTTGGTCGATCCTGACGTCAGACCGGTCGGATACGGGTCGTCGCGCGGGCCGCAGCGCCGGCGGCCCGACCGGTCACTTGTGCGAGGGACGTGGTCACCAGGCCACGTCCCTCGTCATTTCTGGGGATCGCGCAGGTACGCGTCGTCGCCGCGGAGCCAGTCCTCGCGTCGCGGGGCAAACGCATCGAGGACGACAGAGTCCGCGAGAGCGTCGACGCGATGCGGCACGCCGCCCGGAATCAGCACGCTCTCGCCAGGCCCGACCTCGCGCTCCTCCGAGCCGACGACGAACCGCAACCTGCCGGAGACCACCGTCGCGATCTGCTCGTTCGGATGCTCGTGGCTCGGGACCACGGTTCCGGCGGCGAGCGTGATCTGTGCGAGCGTCATCGCCTCGCCGTTGACCATCCGCCGCCCGATGCCCGTGCCGAGCGCCTCGATGGGCTCGTCGTCCCAGCGGAGCACGTCCATGCGGCGAGTCTATTCACTCTCGTAAGCTCCGTCCGTCGCGGAGCACGGAAAGGAGCACGATGAGCTACTCGGTGGTCGACGTGGCAGGCCTACCCACCGTGTGGGGGACGTTCACGTTCGTCCGGCACCACCTCGGCGCGCGGGCGTCCGGCCGCTCGCAGCACGAGTGATCGTCCGGATTCTCCTCTGGCGCCTCGACGAGCGGACGCCGTCGTTCGAGGAGCTCCGCGACCGAATCGAGGAGCTCGAGCCGCTCGCCGCCCCCGGCGCATTCCTGCTCAACGACGCGGCCGAGCGCGTCGGAGCTCTCGTCGTCGCCGAGGAGGACGAGCCGGCTCCCGCGCAGCTCGACGAGCTCCGCGCGCTGATCGGCCGCGAGCCCGACCTCTACGAGGAGTTCGATACGTTGTAGTACACGGTAGTCGCGACCGCGACAGCGGGCGCCTTCAGGGATCTGCCCGCCGAAGGCGGGAGCCACGGGTTTGGGAATCCGCTTCCGCGCGGATTCCCAAACCCTGATAACTAGCGTCGGACGAGGTTCCGCGCGAAGAAGCCGAGATTGGCGGGGCGCTCGGCCAGGCGGCGCATGAGGTACGGGTACCACTCCGGCCCGTAGGGCGTGGCCGTCAGCACCTTGTAGCCGCGCCGTACGAGATCGAGCTGCAGTGCTGGTCGCACGCCGAAGAGCATCTGCAGCTCGAAGTGGTCGCGGCCGATTCCCTCGCGCTCCGCGAACGCGAGACAGCGCTCGATCAGCGCCTCGTCGTGGGTCGCGATGGCCGCGTACGCACCGCCGCGTAGCGCCGTTTCGACGAGCCGGAAGTACGCCTCGTCGACGTCGGCCTTGTCGGCGTAGGCGATCTCGGGAGGCTCGAGATAGGCACCCTTGACGAAGCGCAGGTTCGGCACGAGCGAGAGCAGCGACCCGAGGTCCTGCTCGGTACGGAAGAGATACGCCTGGAGCACGGTGCCTACGCGGTCGTGACCCGCCTCGCGCAGCCGCCGGTAGATGCGCAGTGTCGCGTCGACGACGCTCGACTGCTCCATGTCGATCCGCACGAAGCTGCCGAGACGTTCGGCGATCCCCACGACCCGCTCGACGTTCGCGTAGGCGACTTCCTCGTCGAGCTCGAGGCCGAGGTGGGTCAGCTTGAGCGCGACGTTGCACGGCAGCTTCTCCGCGTCGAGACGCTCGAGCACACGGCCGTACTCGCTTGCGACCGCCTCGGCCTCGCCGCGGTCGCGGACGCTCTCGCCGAGCAGCGTGGTGTTCGTGTGGAGCCCCTGGTCGGCGAGGCGACGCAGGACGGCGACGCACTCGTCGAGGTTCTCGCCCGCGACGAAGCGCGCGGCGCCGAGCCGCATCCCGTAGCGGCCCATGAAGCCCTGGACGTGGCGATCGTCGGCGGCGCGCAGGATCCCCGCGCGGAGCACG
This sequence comes from Gaiella sp., assembly GCA_035698965.1. GTDB lineage: Bacteria > Actinomycetota > Thermoleophilia > Gaiellales > Gaiellaceae > Gaiella. Next base: position 9,981 of record DASSBI010000290.1, read on the forward strand.
GCATTCGTCCGGCCCGCGACGGTCACTCTGCCCGGTCTCCGACCTCGGCCGCGAGCCAGCTCTCGAGCTGCGCGATCTCCCCCGTGTCGAGGTCGCGCAACGGGGAGCGTACGTCCGGGCGAAGGGGAACGCCCTTCCACCGCGCCACACGCTTGAGCGCAGCGTGCCGCGGAAACGACTCCATTCGCTCGCGCAGCGCTGCGAGCCCGGCGGCTCCCTCCTCTGTCGGGTTGCGGACGACCGCTGCCACCTCCTCGGGAAACGCGGACGCGAGCGCCGACACCGCGCCGACCGCCCCGGCCTCGCGGCCTCGATGGATCAGCGCCTCCGGGCCGACGAAGATGTCGAACCCGTCGAGAAGGTAGCGCGCGAACGCATCCCACGGGCTGTCCGAGACCTTCATCCCGGCGACGTTGTCGGCCTCCTCGCGCAGGCGGGCCAGCATCGCCTGGTCGAATGCGTAGCCGGCCGTCGCGGCGAACTCGTAGACGTAGAAGGGCAGCGGGGCGCACGCCCTGGCCGCGGCGAGGAGGTGGGCCTCCTGGGCGGCCGCGTCGAGCTTGAAGTACGGCGGCCCGATCACCGCCACCGCGTCGGCGCCCGACGCCGCGGCGTGGGCCGCAAGCGCCACGGTGTCAGCGGTCGTCTGTGCCCCGCAGTGCGCCGCGACGAGGGCCCGCCCGGCGATGCTCTCGAGCCAGAGCTCGAGCCCGCGCCTCCGCTCGTCGACGGAGAGCAGAACCGCCTCGCCGTTCGTCCCGAACGCCAGGACGCCGTCGAGGCCCGCGCCGACGAGGAAGTCGGCGTACGGTCGAAAGGCGTCCTCGTCCAACCGAGCGCCGCCCTCGCGGAGAGGCGTTGCGGCCGCGGCGATCGCTCCGTGCAAGCGGCGGGCGTTCACGCGCGAAACCTTAGGCTGTCCGCCGTGGGCGCGCTTCGCATCGAGCGGGAGGACGACGTCCTCCGCGTCACGCTCGCGCGGCCCGAGACGCGCAACGCGTTCGACCCGGCGCTGATCGCGGAGCTCTCCGAGGCGTTCGTCGACGTGGGCACGTGCCGCGCCGTGGTGCTCGCCGGCGACGGGCGGAGCTTCTGCGCGGGCGCCGACGTCGAATGGATGCGCGCGTCGGCCGACCTCGACGTCGAGGCGAACGTGGCCGACGCGAATGCCATGCGGCGCATGTTCGAGGCGATCGACGGATGTCCGGCCCCGGTCGTCGCCCTCGTCCAGGGCCACGCCCTCGGCGGCGGGATCGGCCTCGCCGCGTGCAGCGACATCGTGATCGCGGAGCCGCGGGCGGTATTCGCCTTCTCCGAGGTGAAGCTCGGGATCGTTCCGGCCGTGATCTCGCCGTTCGCGCTGCGCAAGATCGGCGAGAGCGCCGCGCGCCGGTACTTCGTCACGGGTGAGCGCTTCGATGCCGCGACCGCGCTCGCGATCGGCCTCGTGCACGAGGTCGCCGACGACCTCGGCGCGGCACTGGAACGGATTCTCGGGGAGCTCCGCACCGCCGGGCCGCGTGCCGCACGGCACGCGAAGCGACTCGTGCTCGAACGCCCCGACGGCCCGGAGACGGCGCGGCGCATCGCGGAGCGGCGGACGAGCGACGAGGGACAGGAAGGGCTTCACGCCTTCCTCGACCGGAGAGCCCCCACGTGGGCGCCAGCACGACGCGACGCCAGGCGCTGAATCGCTCGAGAGGCCTCGTTGACCGCCGTCCTCGCCATCTCCTCGGCGCTCCTCGTCGGCGGCGCGGACTTCATCGGCGGGTTCCTCTCGCGCAGCCTGAGCCCGGTCAGGGTCGCCGCGCTGGCGCAGGCGATCGGGCTGGCGCTTGCGGTCCCTGCGGCGCTCGCAGTCGATGCCGAGCGAGTGACCGGCGCGGACGCGGCGTGGTCGCTCGCAAGTGGGATCGCCGTGGGCCTCGGCCTCGTCCTGTTCTACACCGCGATGACACGCGGCATGATCAGCCTCGTCGCTCCGGTCGCGGCCGTGACGGGCGCGGTCGTCCCCGTCGTCTACGCGCTCGCGTCGGGAGAGCGCCCCGGCGCGACCGCGGTCGTCGGGATCGCGCTCGCGGTCGCAGCCATCGCGCTCGTCTCCCTTGCGCCTGACGACGCGCCGGCCGCGGCGAGCGCCGGGCTCGGCGCGCTCCCGCTCGCCTTCGCCGCAGGTCTCCTGTTCGGCCTCTTCTACGTGTGCCTCGCGCGCGTGCACGAGGACGCCGGGATGTGGCCGGTCGCCATCTCCCGCGTCGCGTCGACTGCCGTCGTGGTCGCGCTGGCGCTCGCGTTCACGCACGGCCTCGCGGTCTCGCTCGGCATGGTCCCGCGGATCGCGTTGATCGGCGTGCTGGAGGTCGGCGCGTTCGTGACGCTTCTACTCGCCCTGCAGCGCGGCCCCATCTCGGTGGCGTCCGTCCTTGCCTCGCTCTACCCGGTCACGACCACGTTCCTCGCGGCGCTCGTCCTCCACGAGCGGCTGCGTGGCCTCCAGCTCGCCGGCGTCGGGCTCGCGCTCGTCGCGGTCGCGCTGATCTCGTCGGCCTAGCGCCTGTTGTCTTCGAGGAACTTCTTGAGCCCGAGGAGCGGTAGGACGAACGCGGCCACGAGTGCCGCGAGCCAGACGATCACCGCCGCCGCGATCCACGTGCCGACGCCGCTGATCGAGAAGCCGTCCGAGATCAGGTCCGTGACGAACAGCGACACGAGGGTCGCGATCAGGGCCGTGGCGCCCATCGCGCCGTTGCCGAACCTCCGCAGCTGTACCGCCAGGAACGGCGTGAGCACGGCAAACACGATCGTGAAGATGACAACGGCGACGATGAACGACGCGACGTTGATCGAAAACCCGTCGAGGACGATGGACGCCACGATCAGCCCGACGGCGTTGGCCGCGACGGCGATCAGCGTCCTGACGAGGAGCCGGATCATCCGGGCGACCCTACATCACCGTGGATCGCCGGTCGACCGTCGTCAGCGGACGATGAGCGTCGGGCTGGACCGCCGAGTCTCGGGGTCGTAGAGCCGAAGTTGAGCTCCCGGACCCGCCCGCACGGTTCGCTCGAAGTACCCGCGCGTGTTCGTCTCCGCGCCGACGCCGACGCGGACCCAGCGGCCGCTCGTCCGGCGCTGGAGGACGTACGGCCGAGCGCCCGTCCCCGTGCGGATCTGGCCCCAGAGGGTCGTCGCGAGGCCGGTGCGGGAGACCTGCGCGAGCGGCAGCGTGAACGAGGCCATCGCCGGCTTGACCTTGCCGGCGACCGTCTCGAGGCCGCTCTGCCACGCGCCCAGCTTCGGCTCGTCCCGCACGAGGTACTGGACGAGCACGTCGACCCGGCTCGCCTGGTACGCCCGCAGCTGCGCCTCGGCGACGAACCGCGCCTGCTTCGCCCAGGTCACGCCGAGGATCTTGTCCGGCGGGTTCGTCTGGTACCCGAGCTCGGTGAGCCAGATCCGCGTGCGCGATCCGAAGACGGCTCTCGTCTCGTCGACGAGTCGGTCGAGCGTGGCCATGCTGATCGTCCGGCACCAGGAGCAGCCGCCTGCGAAGGGCGTCTCTGCTGGCGACAGCGGATGCGGGTGATGCGCGTACGCGTCCAGACGGGCACCGGCGCGGCCCATGCCGCGCATGAAGTCGACCGGCGACATCCCGCCGCTCGCCCCGCGCGGCGCCGTTGCCCCGCCGCCGATCGAGGCCTTGGGGATGACACCCTTGATCGCGGCGCCGCCGGGGTTCAGCAGCTTCGTCACGTACGCCGCCGGGGAGGGCGGGAGCAGCCAGCGGCGCTGGTTCGGCTCGTTCCAGACGATCCAGCGGCGCACCCACGGGAACCGCTCCGCCGCGGCGCGCGCGAACGACGCGAACGAGGCCGACGCCGTCGGGGGCACGTTCGGCTTGCCGCCGCCGTTGGCCCACGACGGGGTTCCCCAGATGGCCACGACCGGCTCGATCCCGGCAGCGCGAAGTGCGTCGAGCAGCTGGCCGTCACGCGCCCAGTCGTACGTGCCCTCCTCGGTCTCGATCTCGTACCAGTCGAGTGTCACGCGGACGACCTGGACGCCCATCTGCTGCAGCTCGGCGACCCGCTCGTCGAGCGTGCCCGGGCCGAACTCGAGCCAGGCGTCGTCCGTCACCCCGACGCGCAGGCCCGGGCCTGCCTGTGCCGACCCGGCGACGAGCGCCGCGACGGCGAGCGCCGCAGCGGCGAGAGCGAGGACACGACCCACTGGCGGCGACCCTACCGAGCCGCGGCGCGGAATCCCACCCTCTTCAGATCATCCTTACGCGCGGTTGTCGGAGATCGACCAGACGAGCTGCGAGACGAGCCAGTTGACGACCCAGATGACGATCGTCGCGCCGACGTACGTCCAGAACCCGTCGATCGAGAAGTCGGGGACGACCCACTCGGTGAACAGGAGCATGACGATGTTGACGAAGAAGTACGCGATGCCGAAGGTCAGGAGGATCAGCGGCAGGGCGATGAACGTGAGGAGCGGCTTCAGGAACGCGTTCGCGAGGCCGAGCACCGCACCGGCGAAGAGCAGCGGCCCCCATCGCTCGATCGAGAAGCCCGAGAAGACCCAGTCGGCCACCATCAGCCCGAGCACGTTGATGCCCCACTGGACAAGTGCCGGGACGAGCCACTTCACGGGCGAGAGCCTACCCCGGGGTGTCCGCCCGGTGCCCCGGTGCCCGCCCGGTGCCGCCCGGTGTCCAACTTCAGTCGGACACCTCACGCCCAGCAGCTCCGGATGGTGTCGGACTGAAGTCCGACACCGGGGCGCTAGAAGAGTTTTTGCAGCTTCAGCGCGGCCCCCATGTCGCCCTTGATCTTGAGCTTCCCGGTCATGTAGGCGGTCGTCGCATTCGCCTCGCCCTTCGCGATCTTGATCAGGGTGTCCTCGCTCGCGGAGAGCGTGCAGTCCGCCTCGCCCGCGCCCTCGCTGACGCTCACCTTGCCGTCGTCGACGGCGACCGTCCACTGGCCGACGCCCTCGACGTCGAAGACGTACGTGTTGTTCATCCCCGCCGTCTTCGCCGGATCGGCGCGTCCCGGAAGCTGCTCGAAGAACTCCTGCACCGTCATGGTCGCCTCCTCGTTGACTGACCGTTCAATCGGGGGAAGGTTAGACGATGGCCGCCGGCGCCGGCTCGACCGCTTGTGGGAGGCGGACGATGGGCGCCGGCAGGAAGAGGCAGACGACTGCGCCGAGCGCAGGCCCCGCGGCGGCGACGTAGAGCGCCGTCTCGAGATCGATCGCATCCGCCAGGGCACCGAGGACGACGGCGGCGATGCCGCCGATCCCCATCGCGAGGCCAATGGTGAGCCCGCTGGCCATGCCGACGCGACGCGGCAGGTAGAGCTGGCCCAGAACCATCGTCACCCCGAAGGTTCCGACCACGGAAAGCCCGACGAGCATCAGCGCGAGCGTTCCGACCAGGCCGCCGACCGCCACGAAGACGACGATCAGCCCGGGGAGCGCGGCCTGGGTCACGAGGAGCGTGCGCCGCAGCCCGATGCGGTCGGCGACCGGGCCGAGGACGAGCGTGCCCACGGCGCCCGACACCAGCATCAGCGCGAGCTCGCGGCCGCCCTCGCCCTCCGTACCGCCGTTCGCGACGACCCAGAGCGGGACGAAGGCGAGCAGCGCGAACCACGCGACGCTCCGCAGCCCGATGACGAGCGAGAGGAGGAACATCGCCCGGGTGTCATCCTCGCCGACGGCCACGCGGCGCCCGGACACGGAGGGGACGAGCCGCCGCAGGGACGGCAGCACGCGCAGCAGGAAGAGCGAGAACACGACGACGGGAACCATGGCGAGAAGGCCTCCGCCGAGGCCGAGCCAGATCACGAGTGGGGTAATCAGGATCGGTGCGAGCGCATACCCCGAGTTCCCGCCGATGTTGAAGTAGGACATCCCGCTCGCGCGCCTCCGGCCGCTCGCGTACGCCGCGAGCTTCGCGCCCTCCGGGTGGTAGGCAGCGATTCCCACTCCGGCCGCGAAGAACAACACCACGACGAGCGCGTACGACGGCGCGACCGCGGCGAGCCCCGAGCCGATTCCGGCGAGCGCGACGCCGCCCGGCAAGAGCCACATCGCGCCGCGTCGATCCGACCACAGGCCGAAGAGTGGCTGGAGGAGCGACGAGGAGACCAGCACCGCGAGGATCAGAGCCGCGGTTGCCGTGTACGACAGGTCGAACTCGTCGGAGAGGAACGGCAGGAGCGCCGGCACGGCTCCGGAGGCGAAGTCGACGGACAGGTGCCCGCCCGAGAGCGTGACCATCGCCCTCCGGTCGAGCTCGCCGGTCATGACGCGAGGCTACTCGTCCCCGAGAACCCCGCGCGGCAGACGTACGGTCTGCCGCACGCTTTGGCCCGCGGAGGGCGGGGTAGGTTTCCCAACTTCGCCGATCAGCGCGCTCACGCAGGCGACGCGCCAGCTCTTCGGGAACCCGGGCCCGTACCCGTCCGGCTCCTTCCCGAGCGAGCACCCGTACCTGCTCTCCGTCCTCTGGACCGTGGCGATCCTGCTCGTGTTCGTCCAGCTCGGGATCCGCCGGTACCGGGCGATCGACCGCTGATCCGGCGCGGGCATCTACGATCCCGCCCGGCGTGGATTTCGACCTCACCACCGAGCAGGAGCTGATCCGCGACACCGTCCGCTCGTTCGCGCGCGAGCGGGTCGCACCCGT